>JAQVID010000689.1 GCA_028695865.1 Thermoguttaceae bacterium
GTACTGAATTTCTTTATTTGGCGGCCACCCCGGACGACTTACCCGATGAAGATGTTCATTTCGAGGCCTATCGCCAGGTTGCCGAAACGATGCACGATCGTCCGATCACGATCCGCACATTTGACTTGGGCAGCGATAAATTGCCAACCGGGATCGCGTTTGCCAAAGAGTACGAGCGTAATCCGTTCATGGGCCTTCGCAGTATTCGTCTTTCGCTTCGCAATACAGAAATGTTTCGCAAGCAGTTGCGTGCCATTCTTAGAGCGAGCGCCTATGGCAAATTCCGCATTATGTTTCCGCTGGTTGCGACCGTTCTGGAATTCCGGCACGCCAAGATGCTTTTCGGCGACGTTTGTGAGGAGTTGGAAGAAGCGGGCGTCGAATTTGATCATTCGATTCCGATCGGGATGATGGTTGAAGTTCCGTCATCGGTTATTATGCTCGGGACGTTTGTCCGCGAAGCCGATTTCTTTAGTATTGGAACCAATGACCTGGTGCAGTATACGCTTGCGGTGGACCGAAGCAATAAAGAAGTTGGTTCGTTGTACAATTCGGAAGACCCTGCCCTGATTCGCTTGATTCGTCAAGCAATCAAGGTTGCGAGCATGTACGCCAAGCCAATTTCCCTTTGCGGACAGATGAGTTCCAACCCGATTTACGCGATGCTTCTTTTGGGACTGGGTCTGCGTGATTTCAGCGTTGCGCCCGGTGCCATTTTGGAGATCAAGGAAGTATGTCGGCATGTTACCATTGCCGAATGCGAAGAAATCGCCCAAAAAGTCATGTTTATGGAGACGGCCAGCGAGATTCGCACCTACCTGAAACGTGAACTTGCCCAGCGGGTGGGCAGCGGTTTCGAATCGCTCGACCAATAAGAGCACATTACAGTCGGCAAAGGAGACTTTGCCTTAACCATACACTTTATCGTGGTTCTTCCTCCGGATTACCCCCGACCACGACCGTTGTTTTTCATCGGTTGTGGAACACAGATCGAAGTGAGTTGCGGTTCCACGGAACCAAACGAAGTCCGATTGAAATGGGAAGCGTTCAGAGGAATGTAACATTTTGTATTTATCAAGAAAGGAGTCCCGACCGCGACGGCGACGTCGGGATCATCGGACCAGTGGTTCGACAGCGTATCAGATTACATTTTAGTAAAAAGGGGAATCTTTGTTTTATCGGCCATCGCGACCTTCTCAGGACGATGGACCGACTCTTTCGTCGTGCGCGCCTTTCACTCGAACTCACACAAGGTTTTCACCCCAAACCGAAGATCAGTTATCTTGCGGCACTGCCGCTTGGTTACGGGGGAGAAGATGAGCTTGTTGAGCTCGTACTGGAAGATTCGATGGACACGGAGGAACTTTTGTCCCGTTTAAACGCCTGTTCCGTTGACGGACTTGTGTTTTCACAGGCACAGTCGCTTGGTGATACGGCAGCGAAAATGAAAGCGGTCGCATTCGATTATCGATTGGAAGTTCCTCCCCGACTTTTGGAGCAAGCAGATGAAGTGGTCGCGGCGTTTTTGGCCAAAGAGTCAATGACGGCGGTCAAGCCCAACGGCAAAACGGTGGAGGTCCGCCGTTACGTAGAAGAGCTTGTGCTCGACGCGTCCGGAACACTTCGCCTGCGGCTGAAAGTCGGCAACGGGCCGGAAGCAACGGTCCGGGAAGTACTTGCCTGTCTCGGCTGGGAAGCGGAACTGTTTCGAACAGTTTTTCCTGCCCGAACACAGGCTGTATTGGCCTGATGCCTGTCCCAACGACAAAATTCCCATAATAAATTGATATTTGATAAGCAATATCGCCGAAAGAAAGCGAATATTATTTATGCAGCAAGAAATGTTGATCAATGTCCGCCAGCCGGAAGAATGCCGTATTGCGGTCGTCGAGGGCGGGCGTCTTGAAGAACTTTATGTTGAGCGAACAGCCAACGACAACTATGTCGGTAACATTTACAAAGGTGTTATTGTCAATATTGAGCCAAGTATTCAGGCCGCGTTTGTCAATTTTGGGGTTGGCCGGAACGGTTTTCTTCACATCAGCGATGTGGAACCGCATTATTTCAAACAGGCCCCGAATTTCAAGGTTCGGGAAGAGGACAACCGCCGACACAATGATTACGACGACGGATACGGACGTCCCAAGATCAAACCGCCGATTCAGGACATATTCCAACGGGGAGACGAAGTTCTGGTTCAAGTGATTAAAGAAGGAATCGGAACAAAAGGGCCGACGCTTTCGACTTATATCAGTATTCCCGGGCGATATCTCGTACTCATGCCGTCCCTGGGTCGAGTTGGTATTTCGCGCAAAATCGAAGACGAAACCATTCGTCGCCGTCTGCGCGATATTATGAACGAACTTGACCCACCCAAAGGATTGGGATTCATTGTCCGCACGGCCGGTTCCGATAAAACCCGGAAGGAATTGGCTCGTGACATGGCCTATTTAATGCGACTGTGGCGAGTCATTGTCCGCCGCGTCAAATCGCTCCCGGCTCCGGTCGATATTTACGCCGAAAGTGATATGATTATTCGAACGATCC
>JAQVID010000690.1 GCA_028695865.1 Thermoguttaceae bacterium
TCCGAATCCTGATGTACGCGATGCGCGCGGCTGGACAGACGACGTTGTTTCCATGCCACAGGCCATGCTCATGGAAGCTCTTTGCACCGCGTTTCTTTTGCTGATGATCATGGCTTTGATCGACCAGAAAAACAAGGGGAACGCAGGCGGTTATTTGGCTCCGCTCTTTATCGGTCTTACGGTTGCGACGTGTATCAGTCTTGCGGCTCCGATCACGCAGGCCTGTTTTAATCCGGCTCGTGATTTCGGTCCCCGGCTGGTTGCCTGGTGCGCCGGTTGGGGCAGCATAGCGATTCCGGGTCCGCGAGGAGGCTTTTTCACCGTATATATATTGTCTCCCATTGTCGGCGGAATAGTGGGTGCCGGTTTGTATCAGTGGTTTATCGCTCCGGTCTATTTGGCTCAGGATCAGACCGATCAAGAGTCTACCGACGAAACCAATAAGGCGGCTTGAGAAAATTACCAACATGATTTTTTGAGTGTCAACAAGGAAAACGCAAATGAAACGAAAAATCGTAATTATTGGAGGCTTTTTGGGAACAGGTAAGACGACCTTGCTTTTTGCTTTGGCCAAACGCTTGGCCGGGCAAAACATTTCGGTTGGCATTATTACGAACGATCAAGCCCCCAACATGACCGATACGGCCCTTTTGAGACAGTCGCCGGCGAATGAAGTTGAAGAAGTGGCCGGGAGTTGCTTTTGTTGTAATTTTCCCGGATTCATTCAAGCCATTGACAATCTCGAAAAAAACGGGGTTGAATATGTGCTTGCCGAACCGGTTGGAAGTTGCACTGATTTGTCCGCGACGATCTTGCAGCCGCTCAAAAAATATCAGGCTGATCACGATTTGGCTCCTTTGTCCGTACTGATCGACCCGGATCGCGCGCGACAAGTGTTCGGAATGATACCGACACAAACAGATTCCGACGCGCTTTATATCATGCAAAAACAGATGGAAGAAGCCGACATACTCGTTGTGAGCAAGTCGGACACGTTGCGCGAAGTCGGAAAGGCCGAACTGGAAACGCAACTGACTATGCGATTTCCCAACAAACCGGTCTGTTTTCTTAGTGCCGAAGACGGTGAGGGAATCGATGACTGGTGGCAGCTGGTCGAATCGTGGGAAGGCAAACGCGGCGCAACTCTGCTTGAGCTTGACTATGATCGTTATGCGCACGGTGAGGCTGTGCTTGGTTGGCTCAATGGAATTGTTTGTTTGCACTGGAAGACAGATCGTCAACCGGTGCGGTTTTTGCAAACTTTTTTTGACGAATTGAATTTAAGATTGGCCGATACACAACGCGAAATCGGCCATGTCAAAGCGATGCTTTCGGTTCCGAATGGTTTGTACATGATCAATTTAACAAAATGGGAGCAAATGCCGCGCATTCGTTTTTGGGATTCGGTCAATCCACCGACTCCTGATCTGTTGATCATCAATGCCCGGGTGCAGATGCCTGCCGACAAACTTGAAGAGTTGATTCGCGATTTGCTTGCGACTACGATACCTGATCAGGTTGACATCACGATCAAGGTATTGCAAAGCCTCACGCCAGGCCGTCCCAATCCCACGTATCGAATGAACGAAATTATGTAAGCCTGTAAGCGAATGTCATGCCAGGGGGACGTTTTGGCTCTTGTCCTTTGTCCTTCTGCGCACACGCAAGGTCGTTTAAAATTTTTTCTTTCCAAAACAGGGAAGGGCGTCTGTTGTGGGGAATATGGACGAGACGCCTGCGATTCCGGGGAACTGTCCGTCATACATTCCAACTTCGGTGTTTTTCTTCAACTTTGGTGTTTTTCTCCAACTTCGGTGTTTTTCTTCAACTTCGGCTTTTTTCTCCAACTTCGGTGTTTTTCTCCAACTTCGGTGTTTTTCTCCAACTTCGGTGTTTTTCTCCAACTTCGGTGTTTTTCTTCAACTTTGGCTTTTTTCTTCAACTTTGGCTTTTTTGTCTCTTTTTACGCGGAATCAAGAGAGCCCCTCCAAGAATTGGTTCGATTTGATTTTTCGCGTTGCACGGGCTGAATCCCCCCGTTTTCCGTAGATAAACGGGGAGTGAGTCACCGAGATTTGAAGAATCGGTAGAAAAATAGTACCCAACGCGGACTAAAACGTTACGCCAAAGGAAACGTTCGGACCACTGTAGTAGATTCCCGAGGAGCCGTAGTCGTCGTAATTCGAGTCGTAATAGTAGTACTGGCGATAGGGCGAATACGAACGATAAGTTCGGTAATATGGCCGTGGTCCGTAATACGGGGGCGGCGGAGGCGGGACTGGCCGATAAGCCGGGACAGGGTAATAATGTCTTGGCGGCGGGGGAGGAACAGCAGGCCCTCCCCAACCGGGATGAGGACCACCGCGTCCCGGACCGGGGTCACGCCAACCGGGACCACCGCCGCGTCCGGGGCCGGGTCCACCCCAACCTGGACCACCGGGACCACCGCGTCCGGGGGGTGGTCCTTGGGCACAAACCGTGCTGAAGCACAGAAATACAACCGTCACGACAGTTGCGCAGATTGCACGCTTTGTCATAATAACAGGT
>JAQVID010000052.1 GCA_028695865.1 Thermoguttaceae bacterium
GTGAATTTGAAAAACCGATTCCTGACCGACGACGATCCGCTTCGGACCACTCGTCTTAATGTCGATAACCGGCGAACTGTTGGTTACAACAAAGCTTCCCGACTCAGGAGCTTTTGCCGCTTGAGCCGCAGCCGTGTCCGGCACACTTTCTGCTTGCGGTTGGACGGGCAACGGCTGCATGGGCGACGATGGAGACTGGGGGACCGAAACACGACGCTTGAGGTCCCGTTCATCTTCTTTGACCAAAACCGGAGCTTCCTGACCCGCGCTGCCTGCGGTCGTTTCCCGAATCATCGGCACACTTGCCGCCGGTACATTTGATGCCGGTACACTTGACGGTGCCTGATTATTCTCTTGAAGCAGTTGCATGCCCGGGTCAACACTAACTCGTATCCGCTTGCCGTTTTCCCGTGTCCCGGAAGGTCGCGCGGATGAGTGAGTATTCTTTGACTTTCCGCCTGCTCCAAAAAACTTGCTGATACCCGACTTGATCGACGAGCTTTCTCGTGAATCATCTTCAATTTCTTCGATAACACTGGAAAGCGATTCGGCGCCCGCTGAAAGAATTTGCGGACGCCCTCCGTCAGGACGGGGTACCACATCGGAAACAGGTCTGATTCGACCGGTTTGTTCTCCCTGGGCAGGATACAAATCTTGCCCGGCTTGTTTATGCTGCTTGCCTGACCAGTACTTGCTCTTGGTGGGCTTGCTTTTGGAGGGTAGTTTCCTGTCCGTAGCGCCGTTTTGTCTGGAAGGCATTTGCGAAAAAGCGACTCCTGCTCCAGCCTCGTCAGCCCAGGTCAGATTACCATTCCAAGAAAGAAAACAGATTCCTGAAATAATTCCAATAAGCAAATACATCTTTTTCATGGCAAAACTCGTCAAAAAAGTCATGGTAATGATTGTTGTGGTGCATAAATGTGAAAGTTACATAAAACAAACATTCGGCGCATCAACAATGTGCGGAACGATACCGTTCCTATCGAAGTTATCGGTTTTCCGGAAACTAATTTTTAGATAAAGTTTGCCGATTACACCATATATGAGTAAAAAAACGAAAAAAAGGGGTCTCTTGCCGTTAAAATCGGCCTTAAATCTCCCAAAATGACATTTAGAGACGATACCCCTGTAGAAATGGGCTAAAAAATTTGCTATAATATAAGGAGAATTGACCGTTGGCGAACAACCGTCACGAACAGATTTTGCATTTTTAACCCGATTAACAATGAATAAGGAGTTTGTTAGGTATGACAAAAAGAACATCGAGACGTCGTTTTCTTAAGGTTTCTGCGGTAACCAGTGCTGGTTTTCTTGTCAGTGCCGGAAATACACCGCGTATCGCCCGGGCTTCAGCCCTTCAAAGTGTGGCGGTCGCCAATGTTGGTGTAGGAGGCAAAGGGGCAAGTGACACGGCCAATGCGGCGATCTATGGAAAGACCGTTGCCATTTGCGATGTAGACAAGAAGACACTCGCGGGAGCGGCAAGTAAATATAAAGACGCCAAAACGTTCAGTGATTTTCGCGAGATGTTTGCCGAGATGGGCGACAAATTCGACGCCTGTACGATCAGTACGCCGGACCACATGCACACGGTCGTTACGGCCATGGCGATCAAAGCGAAAAAGCATTGCTACACGCAAAAGCCGCTTACCCGAACCATTTTCGAAGCCCGTTATCTTGGCGAATTGGCGAAAAAATACGGCGTTTGCACCCAAATGGGTAATCAGGGAAGTTCCTTCGATTCCATGCGGAAAATCGTTGCTCAAGTGAAAAAGGGACTCATCGGCGATATTAAAGAAGTTCACATTTGGACGAATCGACCGATTTGGCCCCAAGGTCCGGATCGTGCCATGACCATGAAACGCTTTATTGCCGAAAAGAAAAAATCAAGTCCTGATACGGCCGCGGACGAAATCGCCGATAAAAAGAAAGCGATTGAAAAAGCGCTTCAGACCGTCGATTGGAAGCTTTGGCTTGGAACGGCTCCTTACCGCGAATATTGGCCCGGGCTTTATCATTCGTTTGCCTGGCGTGGCTGGTGGGATTTCGGGACCGGGTCGCTTGGCGACATGGCGTGCCATACCGCCAATATGCCGTACGGTGCCGTCGATTTGAAGTTCCCGACCTCCGTGGTTGCCGAAAGCAGTGGTCACGACTTCAACAGTTTCCCGGCCATGTCGAAGATTTGGTTCGAGTTCCCCAAGAACGATTGGCGAAGCGCCGTGCAGTTGATTTGGTATGACAGCAAAGTCAAGCCGGCAGCCGAAATCCTCGATCGTTATGGAATTGGCAAGAGCAAAGAAGTACCGGCCACAAGCAGTGGTTCGCTCATTATTGGCGAAAAGGGAGCAGTCTATTCTCCTGACGACTATGCTCAACGTTATCTCGTTTTGTTGCCGGGTGGCCAGTTCCTCAAGGAAATGGACAACGTTGAATTCCGTGCCGCGCCCAGCGATGAAAAGTCCAAGAGCTTCGATACCCGGAACCAACTGGAATGGTTCACCTCAATCTGGGAAGGCAAGCCGGAACTGTGCTGGTCCAATTTCCCGAATCACGCCGGACCGCTCACCGAAACGATTCTGCTGGGCAATCTCGCCGTTTGGACTGCGCCGCAGGCCGGCAAACTTGGCGAAAAGATCGAATGGGATGCCGTTAATCTTCAGGTCAAGAACCTTGACAAACTCAAAACTCCGGGCGTGGCTCAATTGGTCAAGCCGAAATATTCAGGCAATTACGAGCAGCTTCCGTAATAGTATCTGATTGAAAAAACATGACGGACGATATTTTGTTGAGAAATGTCTTTCCGTCATTTTTTGTTATTTTATCTGTTGTTGTTTTATTCCCTCCTGTCACACCAAAATGAAAAAGGAAAAGTAATATGTCTCATAAAACTTCACGTCGTCATTTTCTTAAAACCACAGCCGTAACCGGAGCCGGTTTTCTTGTTTGCGCCGGGAACGCGCCGCAAGTCGCTCGCGCTTCGGCCCTGCAAAGCGTAGCCGTCGCCGGTATTGGCGTTGGCGGCAAAGGAAGCGGCGATATTCAGCAGGCCGGATTCTATGGCAAAGTGGTCGCCGTCTGCGATGTTGATAAGCGGACGCTTGAAAGCAAGCAAAAAACATTCAAGGACGCCAAAGGCTTTACCGATTTTCGACAATTATTCGCCGACATGGGCGACAAGATCGACGCTTGTACAATCAGTACGACCGACCACATGCACACCGTCATTACGGCCCAGGCGATGAAGCTTGGCAAGCATGTGTACACGCAAAAACCGCTCACCCGAACCATTGCCGAAGCCCGCTATTTGGGTGAACTTGCGAAAAAGACCGGACTTTGTACCCAAATGGGTAATCAGGGAAGCGTTGAAGATACGCTCCGTCGCAGTGCCGCCGAACTCCGTGCCGGTATCATCGGCGAAGTCAAAGAAGTTCATGTTTGGACGAATCGACCGATTTGGCCGCAAGGTCCTGATCGCGCCATGACCATGGAACGATTTATCGCGGAAAAGAAAAAATTGAGCCCTGATACCGCGGATGACGAAATCGCGGACAAGAAAAAAGCGGTTGCGGCCGCCTTGGACAATGTCGATTGGAAACTCTGGATTGGAACCGCTCCATACCGCGAATATTGGCCCGGGCTCTATCATTCGTTCGCGTGGCGCGGATGGTGGGATTTCGGAACTGGAGCTTTGGGCGACATGGCTTGCCATTTGGTTAATATGGTCTTCAAAGGGTGTGATCTTCGCAATCCGACCAGTGTCGTCGCCAAGACGAGTGGTCACGACTTCAACAGTTTCCCGCAAACCTCTGTTTGTGAATTCGCGATTCCGGCCAACTCCTGGCGTGGTCCGGTCCGCTTCGTCTGGTACGACAGCAAGCAGACTCCGGCTCCTGAACTGGCGGCCAAGTACGGTTTTGGGAAATTTAGCGAAGGCGGCGGCTCTCTTGTGATCGGCGATAAAGGCGCCATGTATGGCGGAACAAGTCGGGCGGAAGGCGGAAAAGTTCTTGAAGCTCCCAAAAACCTTGATTACGTGATCGCCCCGATTGACGAGCAAAAACGGGGCGGCGATGCCCGACACAAGTTTGAATGGTTCAATGCCATTTGGCAAAACAAGCCGTCGTTATGCTGGTCTGATTTCATTCATCAGGCCGGTCCGCTTACCGAAACGATTCTGCTCGGTAACCTGGCGACCTGGGCTGCTCCGAAAGCGGGCGAATGGGGAGAAAAAGTCGAATGGGACGCCGCTAATCTGAAGGTTACGAATCTGGACAAGCTCAAGACCCCCGGTGTTGCCACGCTGGTTAAGCCGAAGTATGCCAATGGTTACGAACAGCTTCCGTAAGTCTTTCAGAGGCATGCAATAAATGTATGGACAGTTCCCGGTCGCCGTACCGGGACTGTTTTCCCTCTGAAGCAGTTCTTCTACGCGTCCCCCTTATTTAACGTACACAAAAGCGGGAGGCAAGCTCCTTACTGCGAAATTACCCTCTGCAAAATTACGCACTGCAAAATTACTCTCTGCGGAGTGGGGATTTATTGGGGGGATCGTATTGCAGGGGTACGGTCTGACGGCCGAATCCTCTGCATGCCATACGAAAACCGTTTGCGCGGTTTTTCGGAGCGATTGCGTGTGTCCACTCGACAGGTTTCGACCGGACACACAGCTTGAAATTTCAAACCCGGCAAGTTTTTAGTTTGTTACAGGACAGAGAAAAGCTTGCCCACTCAAGTATAAACAGGAGAAATAATCATGCTGCGACGAGATTTTGTGAAAACGGCGGGAATGGCCGCCGGCTTGTGTCTGCCCGTTTGGTCAACTTTGGCGTTCGGTGCCGAAAGCAAAGGGCGTAAGCTTTTGTACTTTGATCTTTCCACCGAATGGGAACATCCGCCGACTGTCGATGAAGCGGACGGCAACAGCTTCGCCGGCAAAATTGTCAAAAAGCTTGGCGATTCACTTGGATTCCAGGTTGATTGTACCAAAAACGGGGCAGTGTTCGATGGTGATTTGTCCCAATACGCCGCCTTCATTTTTTACACCTGTGGTGATCTTGATGTGAAAGTCAAAGATAAAATACCGGTTTCGCAAAGCGGAATGAAAAAACTTTTCGAAGCCATTCGCGGGGGAACCGGTTTCGTCGGTATTCACAGCGCGACCGATACCTGGCAGTGTAAAGGACCTGTTCGCGAGAATCAAAGCGAGGCGGAACGAACCGAGTATATTAAGATGGTTGGCGGCGACTTCATTACGCACGGCAAAATGCAGGAAACAACGCTTACCTTTGTCGAACCGGTTCAACTTCCGTATTTGAAATCGTTGGGAAAGAAATCTGTTCGAGCCTTCGACGAGTGGTATTGCATGAAAAATTTCAATAAAGATATGCACGTGCTCATCGTTCAGGAAACCGAAGGAATGGACAAAAAGGGACGCAATACATGCTATGACCGTCCTTGCTATCCTTCAACCTGGGTTCGCATGGAAGGCAAGGGACGTGTTGCCTATACATCGCTGGGACACGACAACATGCGTTGGGAAACACCCTTGCTTCAAGGCATTGTCACCGATCTGATCTCTTTTGCGGCCGGTAATCTTGATTTGGACACAACCCCGAATCTCGACAAGGTATGCCCGGGCGCGTCGATCTTCCCCAATCACAAGTAATTGACCATGCCCCTGACGGTTTGCTGATTGATACTGCCAACGCCGCGTTTTTTTCTGATTGACCTCCCCCGCTTGCCGTGAAAAGCGGGGACTTTCAAACCGCAACACAGGAACTCAAGCAAGCCCATACCGCGGAGAACCACGCTGGAAACGACATACGCTGGAAACGACACACGCGGGAAACAACATACGCGGGAAACGACATACGCGGGAAACGACATACGCTGGAAACGACATACGCTGGAAACGACATACGCTGGGAACAACATACGCTGGGAACGACATACGCTGGGAACGACATGGGAGGGTCGCTCCAAACATACCGTGAGGATACAAACCTTTCTGTCTGTATTTTTGCGTTTCACGTAATTGTTTTTCAAGCCGGAATGCGGCGAGCGACTCGCGTAAGAGCCTGTTTTTACTTCAATTTGCAAAAAAAACGATTTGCGGAACACGGGGCAACGTGATACAGGGCACAGGTCAATAGGGGCTGACGCTCTTGCGCCGTTTCTTATTGTAATGAACAGGACGGAAATCGAAATCAGGTCGGTCGTACTGTTCCTCGGTAATACTCCATCGGGCGACCAATTCAATGATCCGGTACAGTCCATTGCCTTTCATGAAAGCGTATACCGTAATGCCGTTATCGACGCCGACGAACAAAAGAGTGTCGTCTGTCGATTTTTTGACCGGGCCCAATTGTTTTTTCATGGTGTTCCGAAATTCGTTAATGTCGTCGGCAGTCGGTTCGCTATACATCACTTCGATGTCCGTACACAAGTCGTCTTTAAACGCAAGTCCCTGGGCAAGATACCAGCGATATTTGGGTTCGACGTACAAAATCACCACCCCTTCCGGGTCCTTGTTTTCTTCGATAACACGGAATCTTTTCCGAATACTCGCGATGTTTTCTCCGAGTCGGACTCCGGCATACAGTTTCGATGTCGTCCTGGTCTTTTCTTCAGACTTGGAATCTTTATGGGCGGCAGGTTCGTCTTTGGCTTCTATATCCGGAATAGCGTCGAGTACCTCGTCCGAGGCGTACAAAGTCGCGACCACGTTCACGCTGATCCCCAACACAAACCAGACAATCAACTTTAAAGCAATAAAGAATAACGGAACATTTCTCATCATGTTTAATCTCCGGATATGACTGCGGGCGGCGTGGCAGATTCCAATTTCTCTTGCTCTTGAGCAAGTGCTCCGAGCGAAAAAATCAAAGGATACAACTCCTCATAATACCAAAGTTTCGTAAAGTAAAAACCAACAGGCGAAGGCGTGAGAAATTCTTTTTGCTCAACCATCCGTTTGAGGCAATCAAGACCTTGCCGGCATGCCCGATCGTGATTCGCGGTCCAAAAAGAATGTTCTTTACACACGCGACGACAAACAAAAAGCGATTCCAGAACAACGCCGGTTTCCTCCATGGATGATACAACTTTGCCGCCGTTTGCCGCAGGGGAATTGCAATGTGGTGGACCATCGGCCACGCAATCAGGACGCTCAACTTTCGCAATGGACGACTCTGACCCGCCGGCGATGGACGCGTCGAGTTGCTTGTAACCCCAACCTCCGTCCGCGTTTTGATTGTCCATGATCCATCGCGTTGCCCTGGCGATTGCGTCGTCCACCCAATCCAATTGTCTTGTGCTCATCAGTATTTCGTTCCGATCCGCTGGAGGATGATCAACGAACCTGATCAGGTCGCATAACGCGCGAAGCGTCTTGCCTGTTCCGTAAAGGGGATTCTCTTCCGGAGTCAAATACTGATTCCCAAACCACAGGGGAAACCAGCACCCTTTTCGGGATTTCAATGGCTCGACGGACTCGTCATTCGAATCGTCTTTGCTCTGCTTGCGCAAAATAAATTTAATCGCATGAAACGCCGAAGCTCTCATTCGTTTTCGAAGTGAACCGGACCGGGAAAAAGGTTCCAATTGGAGACAGGCCTGAAACGCTCGCAACACGTGTGCCGTCAGATCAACACTGCTGCGATCAAACGGCATGGTTCCCCAGCCGCGACAAAACGTTGGAAAACCGCCGTCGGAATTTTGCAGTTTCAACAACCATTCGATCCCGGGAAAGAGTGCTTCCAGAACAAGCTTTTTGCGATGAAGCGGAACAGTATCATAAATTCTCGCCAAAGCAATCAGAGCACCGGGCGTATCGTCGGCGTCGGGTACACCGCCGGACAAATTGGTCCAGGACCAACCGCCGGGCATGGCCCCGGTAAACGGGTGCCGAAAACGGTGCTGACACGTCAGGAGCCAATCGACAAGCTCTTCATCGGCAATCGCGTGAATGTCTTCGACGCGAATCGCGTTCAAACTGAGTGTCGTTAACCAGCAAGCCAGATTGGTATCGATTGGAACAGAGCCGTCGTTCCGTCGGGAGGCCAGAAGAAAATCGATTGCCGACTCCGCGACCGGGTGCGCCAATTGACCTGACGCGGCCAGACTCATCAGAACGAAAGCCGTTAAAGGAGCCGCTTCAAGGAAACCGCCGCTTTCCGGCTGCATGGCTTGAAGAACGCGAAGCGTCTTTTTAACGCACGCTTTTCGAATCCAACGTGTTATGGGATTTCGCGGCGGCGACATGCGAAACCGGAGTTGACCAATCGCGACCAGCGCCGGAATGGCGTAACTGACGACCGGAAGACGCAGAAAGCGGAACAGCGACTGCGGAAACGCGGCCAATTCGAACGGGAGCGCCGCAACGAGAGACCACGGAACAAGTCCGGCCAGCGCCGCGTTGGACAAGATCGGAATCACAAACGTTTTGTCTTTGCCATACCGGGCACGTATGCCGGCCACACCTCCACAGGCGTCCAGATAATCGTCTGCGAGTCGAATCACCTCGTCAAAGCTTCCGACGGGAAACGCGGAGAGTGCCAATTGTTCCGTTAAAATCAAAGCCGACTTAACAAGCATGGCCGTCGACGGATTCGAAAAACTTCGGTCGGTATCGCCCCAACCGCCGTCCCTGTTTTGATGTTTTACGAGCCAATCGACAGCGGCGACAATCGCGATTCGCAATTCGTTTCGGCAGGTGTCCACAAAGCCCGCGTTTCCTTCAGCTTCATGGAGCAGAACCTCGGCAAAGGCGCTCACCATCGTTGCTGTGGAAAGGGCTGACGCCGAAAGTATTCCGGTCCAATGGTCTTGATCACCGCGCCGGCGAACAAGTTCGTCAAGCACGATCTGATAATGATCCTGGGTCATGACATAACTTAATCTGCTCGTTTGTTTTTCATAAAAATATGTTGGCGGGAGAAGAACAATTTTTGCGTTTTACCGCAAAACGACTGAAAAAAGGTCTTTTCCCAACCTGATGTTCCCATTATAATAAGAGTGGTCAATGGGGTCAAGCAAGACAAGCGGATGAATATGGAAAAAACACTCGAAAACCGGAACCAAATGAAAAAATTCTTTACCGCTTCGGTTTTGAATGCAATCAACATTTTTCTTGCCGTCATTCTTGCCCTGGTTCTCTCGCCGTACATTCTAAGGGCGACCGGCGACCGCCTTTACGGAATTTTTGTGCTCATCAGTTCCTTCACCGGTTGGTTTGCTCTTTTGGACCTGGGAATTGGTCTTTCGGTCAGTCGGTTTATTACATTATATCACACACGGGGCAATTCCGAAAAATGTAATCAAGTCGCGTCGTCGGCCTTTTACCTTTTTATACTGATGGGATTGATCTGCTTCGTTCTTTCGTGTTTGACGATCGTGGGAACCTGGTACTTTCAGCCCGACATGAAAGATCGTGAAATCTTCAGTTGGGTGCTCTTTTTTTTCGGTCTGGCCTTTTTGGTGAACTTTCCGACTAATGTCTGTGAAGGGATCATTTGCGGATTTCTGCGTCATGATATCAATGCCGCCCGTTTGATCCTCTTTCGTTTAAGCGGAGCGGTCGCGACTTTTTTGGCGATCTGGCTCGGGGGAAAAGTCATTGCGCTGTCGGTTGTCAATCTGATCGTCAATACGGTCAATTTTGCGGTCGTGTTTTACCTTGCGCGTCGTGTTTTTCCCGACTTTATGCCCTCCGTCCGCAACTTGTCGCGAAATCTTATTGGTGAAATGTTTCGATTCGGCATACCTGTTTTTTATTCCCAATTGGGTGAGACCATTTTAAGCCGTTCCGGGATGCTGATCATTTCCACGATGATCTCGATTGACGCCGGCACTCCCTACAGTCTGGTCATTGTCTCGCTGGCCGGATATGCGCCCACTTTGTATAATGCCGTGACCGATTGGCAAACCAACTGGTTCACGCAACTGAACGAAAAAGGAGACGACGTTCCGTTCGACCGTGCCCGGCGGACTGCGTATAAAGTCTCGGTTTACTTGACCGCCTTTGTTGCTTTCGGTTACATCTTTTGGGGACAGCCGTTTATTACGCGATGGATTGGCGACAAGTATCTGGATGTTTATCCCGCTCTTTGTTTTAGCGCCATTGGATTCTGGTTGACCTACGGAGAAAGCCGAACGAATTGGCGATTACTGCTCGCCACAGCCCATCATGCCGTCTTTTCGAAACTGGTCTTGATTCATGCCCTGCTGGCTGTCGCGATTGGAATGATCTTGGTGTATTTCGGCTGGGGAGCAACCGGGGTTGTACTGGGAAACGTCATTCCCGGGCTCGTGATTTACAATGTGATCGCCGCCGTTTACACCTGTCACGTCACGGGTCAGTCGGTTTGCGGCTATTATGCCCGAATCGGATTTTCGCAGGGCATCGCCTGTCTTTGTCTTGTTCCTGCCTGGTGTTTCTCGCAATACGCGACCGCTTCGTACATCCGGCTGTTTGCCGTTGGCGGTCTGAGTCTGGCGACGTATACCGCGCTCATTTTCCTTTTTGGCCTGAAAAAGGAAGAACGGGCAGGTTTGCGCAGTAGGAAACGAAACGCCGCGTAACGTCTCCCACGCAATGCCTCCCGCGTAACATCTCCCACGCAATGTCTCCCGCTGGCGTGCTGCCGAACTTTTTCTTTGATTGTTTCGCTTGCCGTTTTTCGAAAACAGGGAGCTTGGCGTCGTGTTCCTTGCGGTACTCCCCAAGTCGGCAAAATCCGTTTGGTCAGGGCATCCTATACACTTGC
>JAQVID010000691.1 GCA_028695865.1 Thermoguttaceae bacterium
GATGATAATACAGGCTTGATGATGATACGGGGTTGATGATGACACGAATACTGATTACCTCTGGACCGACACGGCAGTATATTGATCCGATTCGCTATTTGACAAACGCGTCAAGTGGTCGAATGGGTTCTTCGCTTGCCGCGGCAGCCATTGCGGTCGGTTACGAGGTCGTCGTGGTGTCCGGTCCGGTTGAAGTCGATTATCCGACGGAAGCCCGCGTCATTCCCATTGTCTCGACTGAAGAGATGCTTGTTGCTTGTACCGCGGTATTTCCCGACTGCGACGGCGTTATAGGCGTTGCGGCCGCGTGCGATTACCGCCCCATTACCGTTGCTCCGACCAAGCTCACGAAAGAAGACCTCACGCGCGGCGATGGGGCCGGAGGCGAGTTCATGCTCCGTCTGGTCGAAACACCGGATATCATGGCCGCGCTGGCCAAACAGCGTCGGGCTTCGACCGCAGACCGCAAAAGTCAGTGGATGGTCTCGTTCGCTCTGGAGACAAACGATCATCGCGTTCACGCTCTGCAAAAATTGCAACGGAAGTGCTCCGACATGGTCGTTCTGAACGATTCGTCTGCCATGAACGCAATCGATACAAGCGTCGAACTTATTGTGCCCGGCGGCGAAACGGTCGGCAAATTTTGCGGCAGCAAGGCCGAGGTCGCTCAAAATATTGTAAGAATGATTACCGAAAAACTCATTTCATAAGGAATCGTTTCATGTTGCTTTCCGATCTGTATGTCGTTTCGCTCATTCTGTCCGACTTCGAGGAAAACGCCTGGGTTGTGCGACTTCGCGATAATCGCGAATGCGTCGTCATTGATCCTGGTATGGACCCGGCGTCGCTCATCGATTATCTCCAGCGTCAACATCTGGCACCCAAGGCGATTTTAATTACGCATGGTCATTGGGATCATATCGGCGGTATTGCCGACATGAAAACAATTTGGCCCAACCTGCCTGTTTACATCGGTGAAAAAGAGCAATATAAACTGACCGATCCGCTTGGCAATCTGTCCGCAATGCTCGGCCGTGAACTTACCGCGCCCGCCGCTGACCGCGTTTTAAAGGACGGTGAAGAATTCGAAGTTGCGGGAATTCCGTTTAAAACTGTCTTTCTCCCGGGCCACAGTTGCGGTCATGTTTTTTATCTCGTTCAGGACGAAGAAGGGCAATCCGTTGCGTTCGTTGGTGATATTATTTTCAGCGGCAGTGTCGGTCGCAGTGACTTTCCCGATGGCGATGGCGCGGCGCTCATCAAGGGTATTCGCGAGAAAATTCTTGTGTTGCCCGAGCAAACGGTATTGTATCCCGGGCATGGACCGAAAACAACCGTTCGAATCGAAAAAGCGTCCAATCCCTGGTTGCGATAGAGTTGGTACACGCTATATTCGTTTTTTTGATCTCTTTTATGTAATTACGATACGAGGAAGAAAATGAACGTTTTGGTTACCGGGGGAGCCGGCTACATTGGTTCTCACGCCGTCAAAGCACTTCTTGCAAGCGATCATCATGTTGCCGTCATTGACAATTTGAGTAAAGGACACCGCAAGGCCGTCTCGCCTGAAGCGTCTTTTTATCAAGTCGATTTGCATGAAACCAACCGGCTCGAAGAAATTCTGCGAGCAAACAAAATTGAAGTCGTTATGCATTTCGCCGCGTTCATTGCGGTGGGCGAATCGGTTAGTGAACCGGTTATGTATTACCGCAATAATACAGGAGGAGCATTGAGCCTTCTGACGGCCATGAGTGCCTGTGGAGTCAAGCGATTTATTTTCAGTTCCACGGCCGCGACTTACGGCCAACCGGAACGTGTTCCGATTGAAGAAGACGACCGGCAACGACCAATCAATCCCTACGGCTGGTCAAAATGGATGGTCGAGCGAATACTTCGCGACCTTTCAACTTCCGATCCCGATTTTGCTTTTACGGCCTTGCGATATTTTAATGTCGCCGGAGCCGCGCAAGACGGTTCGATTGGCGAAGACCATCATCCTGAAACACACCTCATTCCCAAAGTCCTTGACGTGCCGCTCGGACACGAACAATTCGTGCCTGTTTTCGGCCATGATTATCAGACAGCCGACGGAACTTGCGTTCGTGATTATGTTCACGTTGAAGATTTGATCTCGGCTCATATTCTCGCCATGAACGCACTGACGCCCGGTCGGCACAAATTCTATAATCTCGGTATCGGCCGCGGCTACAGTGTTCGCGAAATCGTCGAAGCGGCTCGCGAAGTCACCGGACATCCCATTCCGATTCAATACGGTCCGCGCCGCGAAGGCGACCCCGACAGCCTCTTCGCCTGCTCCAATAAGATACAGCAGGAATTGCATTGGAAGCCGCGATTCACCGATGTACACGAAGTAATCGAAACCGCCTGGAACTGGCATCGAAACCACCCCAACGGTTACGGCGAATAATTCTTTTTCATGTTTTACAGGGATCAACATGATGAATTTGAAAGAAAAACCGAAGAACGATGTTCTGGTCGTGACCGGTGCTTCCGGTGGAATTGGTCGGGCAATCGCG
>JAQVID010000692.1 GCA_028695865.1 Thermoguttaceae bacterium
ATATTCGAGGCATCCAATCCGACTTGCTTAAATCGACGGATCGAATCAGGACATATTCCCAATACAATCCGACGCCCTATTCTTGCGCTGTAGCCGTCCACTTTGGCTCCGATACTGAAATGAATAATTTCACCCTGTTCGACTTGGCGAAGCGATGGTCGCGAGATCGCCTGATTCGAATTGGGACCACTGCAGCACCAAATCGGATAACCGGTCGATTCAGCGCCAGAACCGAGCATGGCCGCCGTTGCGATGCCGCAGAGTTCAACTTCTGTCATTCCAGGCTTAATGCTCTCCAGAATCGCCTGTAGCCCCACTTCGGAAATCCTGGCCGCTTTGCGAAGACAATCGATTTCTGCCGCCGACTTCGTGATGGTTACCTTGCGAACCAGTTCATCGGCATTGACGATATTTTCCATACCGCCCAGGGCGGACGCAATATTGGTCATAATCGAATAGGGAAACATATGCCAGCCGGAAATGCCAAGTTTCTTAACCTTGTTTTGCGCGAAAATATCTTTCCAGACCGGAAGTTTCGCGTTGGGGTAGTCCGGCTGCGAGGATTCGCGACAATCCATGACCTGGGCAATTTGTTTCAGCCGGTTGCGAGACGAAGCATAGGTCAGACTTTCAGGCCCGATAATCAACGTTGCGGCTCCTTCGGTCGGAATGAGAACGCCTGCCGTCTCGAAGCTGGGCCAATAATCACTGTAATAACGAACGCCGGCCGGTTCACATTCGGTCGAAAAAACAAGTACGGCGTCCAGTCCGGCACCGCGAACAAGTTCCTGGGTTCGCTCGACCCGCGATAAAAATTCCTGATCGGTGAATGGCATGAGTTTATCCTTTTTTTTCTTGATTGTTATGCTGTTTTTTAAATTTTATTGTGCTTTCGCGCTCGATAAGTTTTTGAGGTAAAACAACAACCCGACGGCACCCCAGGGGGTCTTCAATAAGTCGTTCGATTTCACGGGCTCCCTGAATGGCGATTTCATCGAACGGTTGGCGAATACTTGTCAGACTGATTCGTGTCAAGCCGGAAATTTCCAAATCATCCACTCCAATTAAGGCAAAGTCGCGTCCGACGACTTGCCCCTTTGATTCCGCTTCGTCCATGATACCAATGGCACAAAGGTCGTTGACGCAAAAAATACCATCGGCGTCCGATTGCTGTTTTACGAGTTGTCGCCACGCGTTGATTCCGTCCTGAATACGAAGACCTCCACTGACGCAATTACGGGACAATATATTTATGCCCGCCTGCCCAAACGTTTCGAAATAACCGTGTTTGATTTTCTGAAACGCGCTATACATTGCCATATCGTTTGGAGCGCCGGCAAAACCGGGACGTGTTACGCCAATTTCCAAAAAGTGTTTCGCCGCAAGTCGTCCGCACTGCTCCAGGTCATTGACGACACAGGTTCCGACGAAATTGCTTTCTGTCGTATCAAGTACGACGAACGGAATACGTGCTTCACGGAGCAGTTCAAGACTTTCGCTTCCCCGTTCACATGGAACGATGAATACGCCTGTGGCTCGCATGCGAATCATTTTTTCGGCCAGACGGGTTTCCCTTTCGGCACTCCAATCGCTGCAACCGACAATGACTTCCATTCCCTCGTCGCCGAATTTCTGCTCTATACTTTTAAGTACCTGCGCATAAAACGGATTGATGATGTCGCTAACGATAAAACCGATGGTGTTCGTCTTGCCGCTCCGAAGTCCGCGAGCGATTTGGTTGGGAACGTAATGAAGTTCTTTGGCGATCCGAAGAATGCGTTCACGTGTCGCGGCGCTCACTCGATTATTATCGCGAAACGCCAGCGATACCGACATCTTCGATACTCCCGCCGCCTGCGCAACGTCCCCGATTGTCACTGTTGATTTTGCCATGGTTGAACCTGTCCGTCGCAAAGCATCACGCGGTTTCGTTGGCGTGTTCTGCAATCCATTTCTTGGCGTATTCGACCGATTCCAGATCAAGACCACAAAGCGGGGTGCAATGGAAAATCATTCCTTCTATCTGCTTTTCCTTGAAAAGACGAAGCCCCACTTCGCACTGGTGCTTCATCATTTCGTTGGTGATCGGCTTGGAGTTTCCGAAGTCCCACATATAAATACCCAGAAGAACCCGCTTGTCCGGTACGACTTTGCGGAATTTTTCAAAATTCGATTCCAGATCGACCAGTTCAGTCGCTCGCCAGGTCCAAAAACCGACGACATCGCAATGCTGCAAATGCGGCCCGTAATCACCGCCAAGCTGCTGGGTATAAAATACAACAGCCAAATCAAGCGGGCGTTTCTGCGATTGCGTTTCGGCATGAAGAGCCTCAATCTGTTTAAGAGTCAGGTGCGCCGGCGCTTCGGTCATTTTACCTTTGATTTTGGCGTCGCCTTTGAAAAAGTCGTCGAGGAAGATGGTCGTCAATTTCGGAAAACGCTCGGCCAGCGCGAACGCGGCGCGCTTTTTCTCTTCATACGTTTCAGGAGCGGAATCGACGATACTCCACGCAATACGCCGCGTATCGGTGAACTG
>JAQVID010000693.1 GCA_028695865.1 Thermoguttaceae bacterium
CACTATCCGCGTCGCAAAGCGTCAAACCGGCTCCGCAACATTCCGTTTTATAATTCCATTCGACGACTCCGGCGCCAAGCCCGGCCAAAATCGTCTCCATACTCGATGGATGCTCGCAATCGTCGAATTTCAACGTCTTGGGCGGACGCGTTAAAAGACACCCGTAATAACATGCCGGATGAAAATCACTCAACGATTTGGTCTGCTTGGCCTTGAGCGATTCAAGTCCCAACGCCTGAAACACTTGTATCAGATTGACTATCGACGTCGAGCCTGTCACTGGAAGTTCGACGATTTCGGATATTTCTTTTCGCAATTCGTCTGAAGACGAGATCGCCTCCCTGGCCTTAATCAATTCCATCGAGCACATGGGACACGGAGCAAGTACTTCAGACAAACCCTGCTTTTCGGCAATCCCCAAATTTCTCGCCGGAAGCGCCGTAGCCAATTTTTGATTGATACTGTGCGCCGCCGTGGCACCACAGCAAAGCCAATCATCAAGTTCCTCCAAGTTGACATCCAAAACTTTCAAACAGGCCCGCACCGATTTTTCGTAATCAAACGAAGAACCATGCAAAGCACATCCCGGGTAATATCCGAACTTCATTTCCTGTTTTTCCTTTATTTACAGAACCCATCGTGATCATGAATCCACACGAACTAATCATAAGCGGACGCGGCTGCCTTAATCGCTGACACAAAACAAGCTTGCGATCACTTAACACCACACCGGTCAAAAATTCTTCGGACCAACGCCTTGTCCTTGACCGGCGAACCCGGCTTAAAATGCAATTTGCCCCGTACAAGCATCTTCGGACCAAGCGACGTGTCCCGAACCGCGGCAAACGGATTCAAATTGCCCAAAAAACTGCGTATTTTAAACGCGGCCACCAGTTCCAATTCGTTCGTTCGACCATTACGCCGAATATTATTCAAAAACTCTTTCTGGAACACCACCGTATCAGCAAAACGCGGAGCCGTGATTTTTTTCTCTACGGAAATTTGTTTAAGCGCGTCCACGACGCCCGCGATATTAACCTCTTTCGGGCAACGGGTCGTACAGGTCAGACATGAAACACATTGCCAAACCGACTCACTTTTCGCTGCTTCCAGGACATTGTCCGTCTGAACAAGTCGGATCAATCGCGTCGGACCATTGTCCATGACATCGCCTTGCGGACAACCTGCCGTACACTTTCCGCACTGATAGCAGTTTGCCACCTGGGTATGAGCCAACGCTTCCACGCGGGCCACAAGTTCCGAAACCTTCGTCGTCATCGATTCTTCCTTTATCTATTCTAACCGTTTAAGTTATTTATTCTATTTTAATCACTTTTTCAAATTTTTCCATAGTCCCAATCATGTTTTTTACGGGCAATTCCCTTGAGACGACTGAATCACCCGTTGAATTTGAACGTCAAATATCTTGCGACGGCGAATGCGCCGGATGGCGAAACTGACGTTGCCAAGCGTGACCTGCCCCCCTCGACGCGGGATCTCACCCAACTGCGTTTCCAACCAAAAAGCAAGGGTTTTATCGGCATAAAGCGATTTGTCGTTCAGGTTCGAAAACAAATCGACCCCATAATTATCTTTGATCATTTGAGCGACTTCTTTTAAGGGACACCCACCGCCAACCAAAAATGTATTCTTGGCCAACGCATGCATACTCCGCGGCAAACGGTCAAATTCATCTTCTATCTCGCCAACAAGTTCTTCCACAACATCTTCCAACGAAACCATTCCGATACATACCCCCCCGAAGTCCCGGACTATCGCGATGTGCTCATGTTTTGCCGTGAAATCACGAAGCAAAATCGATGCCGGCGTGCCCGGATCGACAAACGAAACGGGACGAATAATTTCTGAAAATTCGGTCGCTCGCGGATTTAGCCGCTGGTGTGACACGATCTCTTTAAAGTTCACATAACCAACAATGTCGTTCCGATCACTCTCTCGACACACCGGAAAACGAGTATGCGCATCAATATGCGCTTCTTCCAACGCCTGAAGAAGCGACATGGACGTCGAAAGCATCACTACTTCACTCATCGGAATCATGACTTCACGAGTTTTTTCCGTCGATAATTTTGTTGCCCCGACGATAATCTGCTCCTGCTGAACGCCTATCAAGTGCCGCTGACGGGCCAATGCCGCCATGAGGGCAATCTCGTCAACCGTCGAAAGCCGTTCCCCCTTTTTTTCTTTCGACTCAAACGGCCGGTTGAAAAAATAGGTCATCGTAATAAAGGACGACATGATTTTCACTGCCCATTCCAACGGTCGGGCGATCATCACCCCCAAACGACGCCTGTACCGTACTCCTACGGTCTTGGGTAATATCTCCGTATATTGCAACATCACAAAAGTGAACGTAATCGAAAACACCCAAATCCACTTGCTCCCGAAAAGCTCACTAAAAGAAGCTCCGGCCACCGAAGCACCTATCGTGTGCGCGGTTGTATTCAGGATCAAAACCGCAGCAATCGGCTGATGTATATTCTTCTTAAACTTCGACAATGTATCCGCTATGAC
>JAQVID010000694.1 GCA_028695865.1 Thermoguttaceae bacterium
TTGACTGTTTTTCGGAATTTTTCTGACATATCGTTGACGTGGCTGGTTGGTTCTGCTATACTCTCTGTAAGAAGAACACGGCCAACCTTTCGTGGGAAAGGAAAAATCGCCGTGAACGGTTACGATATCTCTTTGTACTAATGTTTTTCTGTCTGCTTCGACCGCAAAGCGTCTATGCAATTTTTCGAGCGAATCCCGCAACAACAATAACTGGGGAATCGCCACATTGAATTCGTCTTCTGTTCCGGAGCTTCCCAAAAATTGCCATTTTTTGGCCATCACCTGAATCGTTTTCAAATAGTTTTCCAAGTGCGCACTGGTGCTCGATCCCAATATGTCGATTGCCTGATTGTAACACGCGAAAATTTCCTCGCGAGGGAATAATTGCATTTTGGCCCAGCGTGCCCGTTCGCACCACTGCTCACACAATCTGATTCTTTCGCTGTTATCCAAGAATCGATCCACCCACCAATCGCTTGAAATACCATGTGGCGCAAGACCTGATTCTTTCAGATTGAAAAAATTCATTCGCAATTCTGTCACGGCCAAAATAGAAGCATTTATTTTTTTGAGCTCCACTTTTAATAAGGCCTTGATTGTCTTTGAAGATACTGGTTGCTTTGAAGATACTGGTTGCTTTGAAGATATTGGTTGCTTTGAAGATACTGGTTGCTTTGAAGATACTGGTTGCTTGGAAGATACTGGTTGCTTTGAAGATACTGGTTGCTTTGAATTGTCAAAGCATGATTTCCCGAGCTGCGTTCGAACATCAATCACCTTCTTAAAGAATTTAGCCAACGAAGAACAAAAGCGCACATTCCCCCTTGCGTCGTAAAGACTCTCTCCATCCTTATTCAAGTGTTCTTCGTTATACGGATCGTGATAAATATTGTGATCTTCAGGAAACATGGTCGCTTTTCCTCATTCCGGGTAGTTTTACCATACACGGCGTTATAAACGCGTTTTAACCAAATCGAACAGCCCCGCTGAAATGTATTGTGCCAGCGTTTCCGGTTCTACAATCACCATGGTGTCGCGAGCTCCGGCGTTGATATAAATCTCATCGAACAAAATCGCTGTTTCATCAATAAAAGTCGGGAACTTTTTCTTCATGCCCAACGGCGAACAACCACCTCGAATATAACCGGTGATTTCCCGAATTTCCTTGACGTGAATCATTTCAACTTTCTTGTCGCCCGAAGCCCGGGCAACTTTTTTCAAATCAAGTTCGTCATTGGACGCAACGCAACAGACAAGAAAACGATTGACGTCGCCCCGCAGAACAAGCGTTTTGAAAATCCGCTCCGGCTCAATGCCAAGCGCCTCACTCGTGCGCAGGCTCGACCAGTCTTCATCGTGAACATCCTCGTAAAAGACGGACCGGTACGGAATATTGTCCCGTTCCAACAGTCGCATGACATTCGTTTTTTGCGGTTGCATATTTACGTTTCCTGCTTTACCAACTTTTTACTACCGATTCTTGGCTTGTCTGTCATTCACACCCCGTTTACCTTCGGAAAACGGGGGCTTTCCGGTCGCACAACACGAAAAATCCCGCAAACGGTTTTTGCTACCGATACTTGGCTTACTGCTGATTCACACCCCGTTTACCTTCGGAAAACGGGGGCTTTCCGGCCGCACAACACGAAAAATCCCGCAAGACCGTTATACCGTCTATTTGCTCCGAAGCGTTTGAACCAACAGGTCCAACTCATCGAAACGAAAGGTTTGCTGTTGTGCGGTCATCATGTTTTTGAGTTCAAATTGACCGGACGCAACTTCGTTTTCGCCAAGGACGATCGCCCAGGGAATGTTCATTTTGTTCGCGTAGGTCAACGATTTTTTCACCTTGGCTGTGTTGAGTTCCAAATCGACACAGATACCACGATTGCGAAGCTCACGAGCCAATTTGAGACAGTATGGCCGCGTACCCATCGGAACAATATAAACTTCAACCGGCGTGCGAACATCTCCTGATTCGTTTTTGGCAAGCGCTTCGTAAATGACATCCATTCCGAACGTCATACCAACGGCGGGATACTCTTTTCCATCACCGATAAAATTGCCGATGATCTTGTCATAGCGGCCCCCGGCTCCAAGACTGACCCCCAAACTCTTGTCCTTGAGGAAAATTTCCCACACCGTACCAGTGTAAATTCCGATGCCGCGGGCCAGGTACGGAGCAAAGACAAGATGATCTTCAATGCCGGACTGGGCCAAATAACCTTGCAGCTCGGCAAGTTCGGCCAGACCGGTCTGAATGTTTTCGTTACCCGCGTTTGCGGTATCGGATTGGGAGAACATTTCGACGAGTTCGGAATACGTCTTTCCGAATACGGCCAGAAGACGCAAAGATTCCTCGGGCGAGGCACCTGCCTTGCCAAGTTCAACGATGAGTTCCTCGCGGCTCATCTTGGCCATTTTGTCAACGACCAGTATAATGTCATCCGCTTTAGCCGGGTCTATTCCAACAAATTGAATCAGACCGGATAAAAGTTTACGGTTGTTATATTGGATTTCGATATCCAAAC
>JAQVID010000695.1 GCA_028695865.1 Thermoguttaceae bacterium
CAATTGTTCAAGCGTTGGAGCCGCTTCATAATGATGTTGTTCAAAAATTGCCCGGCACGCGGGTACAATCCGGTCCAACGGAAGTCGTCCTTCCAGAAAAGCATCGACTGCTGTTTCGTTGGCCGCGTTTACGACCGCGCCGGCCGAACCTCCGCAAGCCGCAACATCATGTCCCAACTGCAACGCGGGAAATCGTTCCGGGTCCGGAGGAATAAAGTCCAGTGTACATGCCTTGCTCCAGTCGAGCCGGCGACTCGGACCGCTAAAGCGGAACGCGTCGTTGAGCGCAAGCTGAATCGGCAGTTTCATATCGGGCCACGCCAATTGTGCCATGACCGTTCCGTCCACAAATTCCACCATCGAATGCACAATCGATTGCGGATGCAAAACAACGGCTATTCGGTCAGACGGTACACCGAAAAGCCAGGTCGCTTCAATAATTTCCAAGGCCTTGTTCATGAGGGTCGCCGAATCAATCGTTATCTTCCGCCCCATTTGCCAAGTCGGATGATTGAGCGCTTCGGCAACCGTGGCCATGTGTATCTGCTCGCGAGTCCAGGTTCGAAAAGGACCGCCACTGCCAGTCAAAATCAGCTTCGACAACTCTTCGGACAACGATCGCGTTGAAGAAGCTTCCCGGGACAGTCGCCGCGATAAAAGACACTGATAAATCGCGCTGTGCTCGCTGTCGACCGGAAGAATACGCCCCCCCCGCTCCACTGACAGTTTCATGAGCTGCAAACCGCCAACGACCAGCGACTCCTTGTTCGCAAGCGCAACGGTCTTGCCCGCGTCCAGGGCCGACCAGGTACTGCGAAGACCGGCACAGCCGACGATCGCCGAAAGAACAACGTCGATTTCTGGACGCCGAACGACCTCATCAACCTGATCCTGACCAAAGAGCACCTCGGTTCCCGGCGGCAACTCCGCAAGTACCTCGCGATTGGCCTGAATATCAGACACGACGACCGTTCGGGGCCGAAATCGACGAGCCTGCTCCACCAGTTTTTTCGTATTCGAACCAACGACCAATATATCCGCCGACAGTATCCCTCCGGACGCTTCGATCACATCAAGCGCACTGGAGCCAATGCTCCCGGAAGACCCCAAAACGGCGACCCGTCGCGGGTCTCGCCCTGAAATCATGGAATATTCATGCGAAGGCATAATAGTTCGTTAAGTTTTCATAGTTTAATACAATAAACAGTAAGCCCAATTCTTCCTCTATATTATACGGCAGTTTGGGCTGTTTAAAAAGTCCTGTAGTACGAAAATAGTAGGAATTGATTATTTTTTTGGAGCACGTTGTAACAACTTTGGCTTTTTATCCGTCTATATTTTACAGGAGAAAGCTCCGCAAGGCCTTGCTTTGGGGGGAAAAGTCGGCTAAAATCGGTTGAATTGCAAGAATACTCTTGGTTCGCAAGCGATTGACAGCCAAAAATCACTACTATTATAATGAACAGAGGGAAAAATTCGATGAAACGATGGACATTACCTGTATTGTTGATTGCTGTTGCGCTGTTTGGTTGTTGTGTTGCGTTGCATGGGCAAGAAAGCGCCTTGTGGCCCGGAAAAGACGATATGACCATCGTCTATTATCCCGGCGCGATTGTTGATAATCCGGTCGTAAATTCCATCGTTAAAACGAACGAATGGAAAGAATTTTTCAAAAAGGCATGTAAGAAAATCGACCAGGAATGCCAAAAAGCAATGAAATCCTCGGATACCACGACGAAATTGGACTCTTGGGTTCGTGCCCAGGTGAAAAAATATCAGGAAAGCGATGTCGCTGTCGTGGGCGATATTTTCAATGGCGGAATTCAACATGCCCAGGCGTTTGCTCTTTGTGTTAATTTTGATATGAAAAAGAATTGGGGCGACGATCGGGTTAACGGGATTGTCATTGCCATTCTGGACACCGACCCGGCCAAGTCGAACGATCTTAAATCGTTCTTGAAAGAAAAAGTTGATTACAAGGTTGTTCCGCGCAAGGACGGCCTTTCCCTTATTAAAGTCACGCTGGCCAAAGACACGGTTTTTGCGGGCAAGGCCAAATTAGGCAAATCGAACAAGTTCGCTATTGTCGTTGCACGGGATGAGGCCGAAGTTGTCTCTCGATGTCAACTGCTTGCCAAGGCCGATGGACTGGCCACTCTCATTGACAAGAACAAGTCCCTTTTGAAGTCGATATCGATCAATAAACAACTGATTGACAAGTTCACGCCGGAACTGACCAAGTTTGTTGCTCAGGGAAAGAAAATTGCCAACGAAAAATTACCCAAAATGGAAGGAAGCGATTCGTTTTTCAAATCGTTCCTGCCGGGCACCAATCCAGTTGGAATGCTCCGCAATATTTTCCAAAAGGTTGATTCGGTCGTTTACACGGCAGAGCAAAAGGGCAAGACCGGAATGGTGTTCGGACTGCAGATCAATACGGTCAATTCCGAGGACGCGCAAGAAGTGAACGATGTCGTCGTTGGCGCAGTTGCTCTCTTTAAAATGCAAACCAAGAGCAAGGCCGCGGAT
>JAQVID010000696.1 GCA_028695865.1 Thermoguttaceae bacterium
TGCTTCGGAAAAGAAACCGCGACCAGGGGACTCCAACTCAAAAATGAGACGCTTCAAAAACTCAACATCATCCAGACGGCCAACCGCAAAGGCAATCCGCCCCGCGTACTCATTTCTATCGATCGCGACCGTTCTTTACGTACTCTTTCCGCCGTCTTCGCCGCAGGGAATAATGATTGGTTCAATGCGCTGCTGGAAGCGGCCGGAGGAAAAAACGCCGTTCCTCAAACTTCCCCGGCCGTCGTTTCACTTTCACGCGAAGGGATGATGGAAATCAATCCGGACGTGATTATCGACCTTTCCACAGACGGCGATTATTCCATGTCGCCCCAACGACAGAAGGAATTTCGCGACTCCGCGATTGCCGTCTGGAATACATTGGGACCATCGGTCAAAGCGATTCGAGACAATCGCGTTTTCGTTTTCCCGGTCGATTACGCAACCATCCCTGGCCCGCGTACACTTCGATTTATTGAAGAACTTGCCGACATATTTCGTGACAGAACAAACCAACCTTCCTCTGAACAAAAAACACCATAGTACAAGGAGCATTTCATGAAAATCACCAGAGTATTATTTCCCGCTTTGTTCGTCGTTCTCTTTTTGACGCAAGTCGGGTCGGGCGACGAACCACGCAAAACCTTCGTTCTTGTCCCCGGGAATTCGCCCTCAAAGATATTGAGCGAAGTTCGCCAATGGCGAAATGCTTCGCCGGCAAACGCGATTGCCCCCGTCCGAATTGACGTGCGGCCCGGTACGTATCGACTGGACGAAACACTCGTCTTGAAACCTGGTGACGGTCATATGGAATGGCAAGGAAGCGGCGACGTCCTTTTTACTCGCGGAAAAAATATTACCGGCTGGAAGAAGAATGCCCAAGGTCGTTTCGTTGCGACGATCCCGGAAGTTGCTTCGGGCAAGTGGTGGTTTGAACAACTCTTTGTGAATGGACGTCGGGCAACACCAGCGAAAACCCCCAATGAATTTTATTATTTCATTGAAGATCAGGTCGAATGTCTGTCTGACCCGGCGACGGGCACGCTCATCGACACATCACGTCGCGCATTCATGCCGCGTCAGGAACAGCGTGACCTGTTCGAAAAGATTGCCGATTCCGTCTCAAAAGATCGACCCGCCAACGATATTCGTGTCAAGTTTTACCACTCTTGGGAAACCTCGCTTCATCGACTCGCAAATTACAATACCAAGAGCAATACGGCACTGCTTACCGGCGATGCCCGGTGGACTCTGGCGTATTGGAAACGGGGCGGACTTCGTTATCAGATCGAAGGAATACCTGAAGCACTTGATGCCCCGGGCGAATTCTTGTTGGAACGCAATGGCCGTTTGACCTATATTCCCCGCGAAGGCGAAACGCTCGAAACACTCGACGTTATTGCTCCTTTTGGCCCGGGAGACGGTGAGAATTCGGCCATATTGAAAATCTCCGGCCAGGTCGATAAAATCGCCTCGTGTGAAAACAATCAGTCTTTGGACCCAGCCTTGCTGATCAACGACTTGACCTTTTCCGGTATAACGTTTGCCCATGATCCTTTTATTCTTCCGGAAGAGGGAATGTCGTCGAGTCAATCGGCAGTTCTTTGCCCGGCGGCCATTCTTGTCGAAGCGGCGCAAAACATTAACTTTATTCGGTGCAATGTTGCGCACACAGGCGGTTATGGAATCTGGTTCCATCGTGCTTGCCGCCATTGTCGCGTTGAACAATGTCTGCTTGAAGATTTGGGAGCCGGAGGTATTCGAATCGGCACACACATGCGTGGTATCGAAACTCAAAACGATCATCTTGTCTCCGGGCATGTGTCGGTTATTGATAATATTGTCCGTGATTACGGACGAATCGACGGTGGCGGAATCGGTATTTGGATTGGAGCCGCGGACAATAATCGCGTATTTCACAACGAAGTTTGCGACGGTCTTTACACAGGTATTTCCATCGGCTGGGTCTGGGGGTACGCACCGAGCCGCGCCTTCAACAACAAGATTGAATTCAATCACATTCATCACATCGGGCAAGGTGTTCTTTCCGATATGGGCGCAGTCTACACGCTTGGAATTTCTCCTGGAACGACCGTTTCGAATAACGTCATTCATCATGTCCGTTCATATAATCATTATGGGGGCGGAGGTCTTGGCCTCTATACCGATGAGGGGTCCTCGCAAATCGTTTTTGAGAACAATCTGATTTACAATACCCATACCGCCGTCATCCATCAGCATTATGGGCAAGAGAATATTTTCCGGAACAATATATTGGCGTTTCCGTTTCAGCGAGGAGCAATTTCCCGCTCGCGTATTGAGGAACACCTTTCCTACACCGCGGAACGTAATATTATTGTGTGTGATCGCACTCCGTTTTTTACCGGCAACTGGAACGACAACGAACATTTCTCTTTGCGAAACAATCTGTATTGCCTGATGAAAGCAAACGATTGGGAAGACGAAACCCAGGGACATTTATTCAACAAACAGACCTTTCAGGAATGGCAGGCCAAAGGGAACGATGTCG
>JAQVID010000053.1 GCA_028695865.1 Thermoguttaceae bacterium
GTTTGTTTACTTTTTCCGGTCTTCACTGTAGAATATATATTATATTGGTAAATGAAGGCCGAAATCGGATTACCCTGCCTGCCGGGCACCACGAACGGGGAAACACTATGTTTTCTTTTAACGAAATATGGAATATTGTCACGAACACGTTTTCGTCACGGAAACGCCTTGGTACAGACGTTTTCGGATGGCCGGGGCGTTTCAGACGGCTCGTTTTGCAGGAATTGGAAGACCGCCGTTTGCTCTCAATTACTTCGGCTGTTGAAGAAAGCGCAAGCTTGTTTTGTATTGAGGATCATTCGGTCCAGTTGTCCGGAGTGTCGATTCAAACCGGCGGCGACTCTTATTATCCGCTTGTGTCCTGGCAATCGCAACCGGTTTATCGTCAGTTCAGCGATACCGAAGGAAACGATTCAAGTCAACTGGTCAACAGTGAAGCCAACCTTGACTTTGCGCAGCCCCAATCCTGGAGCGATTCCGTTGTTCTTTCGTCGAGTGAAGACGATTGGGTTGGCAGGAATGTCTTCCTTGCGTGTGACGAGATTTTTCTTCACATTGGGTATGGCAATGACGGCAATACCACATCTGAAGCGTTCACTCTGTCCGTATATCTTGATGGTGCGCTTGCCAAGCGGTTTCAATCGACGGCGCTTGAGTCGCTGGAGTATCAGGCAATTTCGAATATTTCACTTGGCTTGCCCGGTTCCGGTCTGCATGAATCGAACATTGTACTGGAAGACGCGATGGGAAATACGGTTACGCGCAGTATCACGTTTCAGTTGGTCGAAACGCTTGATCTGCCTGAAAGCGTTTCGCAACCTGTTGCGCAGTGGGACGTCAATCGCGGCGATTACCAACTGACCTGGACCTCTTCCGCGAGGGCGGATCGATATCGAATTGAATACGCAACGACGCAAGCACTGCTTGACACGGCTCCGACCACCGCGGTGACAGCGGATACGACTTTTTATTTGCCTCAGGCGGGTCAAGGTGATTCGTGTTTTGTCAGGGTTATCGCGATCAACGATTCCGGCGAGACAGCTTCCGAAGCAATACAGACAGGAAGCACAAGTACCAATATGTCCGGCGTGGCGGCCGCGGTCACCGATAAAACGGACCCGTTCAACATCACCTGCAGTTTTCACACCTCGGGCACGGTCCTGTATTATTATCAAAATGGCGTGGCATACGATTCGCAATACACTTATGTTGACGCTCCGGACGCGGTCTATTTCGAACTGATTGAAGCGGCATGCCAGCGCTGGCAGGAAATTATTGTTTCCGGATTCGACAATATAACGATTTATTCCGGGAGCAACACCATGTCAATCGACGATATTTCAATCTCGTTTGGTTTTGCGACTGCGGAGGTATCCTATTTGGGTTGGTCTTATTCCAATGGATATTGGCGTGACAATAACTTGAGGGCCAACGGGAGTATTGTCTACAATACAAAATATTACGGAGCCAATCCGTCCGAGAGTACGAAAACGGGATTTTATTATGTCGTTTTGCATGAGATTGCGCATTCGTTGGGATATAGCAGTTCCTGTTGGAGCCGATTCAATTTATGCGGCGAAACCGCCACGCTTCCCGCCGGGCTTGAAACCGTTCTGGACAACACGACTTCCGAATTCGAAATACCATACTATACAGGTACGAATGTTTTGAACGTCATTTCAGCCATGACCGAAATTGCGCCGATTACGATTAACAATACCGCAACGGTTCTTCTGGAGACGATCAATGCCAGTGGGTCACATTATTCTCATCTGAACAGTTATTACGCGACCTTTTATCACAACTCACTATCGCAACATGAGCTGATGAACTATTCGGCAAGCAGCTATTGGACGACGTCGGTCAGTCCGATTACCATTGCGTTTTTGGACGACATTGGGTATGAGGTCGATTACGCAATGGCGGACCCGTACGGAACGACGGCTCCTTACGATCTGCAAGCGTTGCGAACGGAAAGCGGAGTGGAACTCACCTGGACGGTCGCTTCAAAAAATATTACGGATTCAACGACATACACAATTCAGCGACGCGATATTACCTCCGAAGGCAACGACTGGACCGAAGTCGCAACCGGTATTACGTCGCTCAACTGGACGGATACGACCGCTTCCGCGACCGCCGCGTGGCAATACCGTGTTGTCGCGAATAATCTCAAGACAAACGTTACCGTCGGCAGTTGGTACTCTTCTGCCGGGAATACATTGTCGTGGGACGCCGTGGGGAACGTGACGCGATACGCCCTTTACGAACTCAAGACGTCCTCAACGAACAATCCGAGCTGGTCCTTTATGCTGTACTCACAGGGGACCTCGTATACGCTTGCTTCAGATGCGGAGTCGACAATATACATGGTTGTGGCCCCGAATGCCACTCAAGCGGTTTCTGATCCATCCAGGGCGGTCCGCACGGAAATTGCCGTTTCGATTTCCGAGTCGGAGCCGCAAACAGGAACCACCGTTCATGCCTCGGCCCGGGCACAGGGAGTTACGCTAACAAACGTTTCCTGGCAGTGGTATCGCGGAGATTCACTCGATGACATGACGCTTGTCGAGGGAGCAACGGCGTCTGATTATACGGTCACGAGTACCGATGCCGGAATGTACTTGCAGGCCGTTGCAACCGCAATCTATCCGTGGTATGGCCAAGCATGCGCAGCGACAATTACTCCTGTTCCCGCTGAAATTACGGCAGCCGCCCTTTCGACAAATACACCGCAAGTCGGCCAGACAATCAGTGTGACCACCACACCACAGGGAGCGATCTTCTCTTGCCAGTGGTATCGCGGACTTGACCTCAGCTCAATGACCGCTATCGACGGAGCAACGGGGGCAAGCTATACGCCCGTTGTCGATGACGCCGGGTATCTGCTCCAGGCGAGCATTGTCGCAACAGCTCCTTTTTCCGGAAACATCACCGTTACGACAACAAGCGCCGTAACGATTCCGCTTGACTTGTGCGGAATGGCTTTGTCCAATTCTCAACCGGTCGCCGGCGATACCATAACGGTCAAGTGGACTTCAGATACAAGCGTCTGCGCGACCTACCAGTGGTACGCGGTCTATTCATTGAGTAACCAGTCTTTGATTGAAGGGGCAACATCGCAATCGCTCGTCGTCACGGAATCAATGCGTGGCATGTATCTTAAAGTTGTCGCAACGGGCACCGGGCTCTATTCACAATCGACAAGCGTCACGACGAACGTCGTCCGGCAAAATATAACGCAAGTCACGATCTCCGGAGACGATCACGATATGGGAAGCGTTTTGACCGCTTGCCCGCTTCCCGCCGAATCAACGTGCTTTTACCGGTGGTTCAGGCAATTGCAGCTTACTCAAACGTCTGAAGCTTCCCGGCAGTATATTGCAAACGCGTACGACCAGACTTATACACTCACCCAGGACGATGTTGGTTATTACGTGGGCGTCGTCGCTGAAGGGATTTTAACGTACGCGTCCACTGCTGAAGCTTGCACCAACTGGACCGTGACGGAACCGCTCACCGCAATTTCCCTGTCGCAACAGTCCTGCTTTGTCGGGCAAGAGCTTATCGCATCGTTGGAGCCAACTTTCGCGTCCGCAACATTTGAGTGGTATCGAGGGACATCGCTTGACAACATGTCCCTCATCGCAAACGCCACGACGTTGCGATATACTCCCACTCAAGACGACCTGGATTGTTATTTGAAAGTTGTCGCGACAGGGACCGGTGATTTTTCCGGTTCGGTCTCGGTGACCACGTCCGGAATTGTATACAAGGGACTCGGAGTCATTACATTATCGAATAAGGAACCTGTCGCCAACGAGACCATCATGGCGACACTTTCCGATCCGGCCGCAACCGTCACCTGGGCTTGGTATACAACTACCAACTTGACCGAGTGGACGGTGATTCCCGACGCAAATACATATTCCTATACCGTCACAAGTTCAAACGCCGGACAATATCTCGCCGCGAAAGCAACCGGAACAGGAAGTTTTGCCGGCACCGCGCAGGCTTCTACTACCAGCTATGTCACTGCTCCCATTGGACTAATTTCGCTCGATTCCAATGAACTGATTTGCGGGCAAGTCCTTAACGCTTCTGTCAGTGATTCAAAGGCCGTGGTATCCTGGCAGTGGTATCGCGGAACAAACCCGGATGACCAAACGACCTTTGTCGCTATTGATAAGGGCACAACTGCTTCGTACACGCCGACACTTAACGACCTGGGGTATTACATCGGCGTAAAAGCTTCCGGAATCGACCCCTGGACCGGTATCGATATGCTCGCCGCGACCGTGCCTGTGACGGCCGTGCTTTCCGCCGCGACTTTCGACAACACGGAATTTTTCTCGGGTGTCTCGATTACCGCTTCGCCTGTGCCGCGGGAAGCAACGGTCGATTATCAATGGTATCGACGTAAAAACGCAACCGACGATTGGATAATCATTGACGGGCAGACTTCCTCCAGTTACACTCCGGCCGATACCGATCGTGGGTACTATCTTATGGCCGAATTGACCGGGACAGGCTCTTGGACCGGTTCGGTACAGGTCGCAACAGCCTCGATCGTTGTTACACAGCTTACCGGCTTGTCCCTTTCAACGATGCAGCCATACATCAACACGGCGGTAACGGCCTGTGTTTATCCCACAGCCGCTGATGTTGCCTATCAGTGGTCCCGCGGAACATCCGCCTCCGGTATGACCAATATAGAAGGAGCGACAAACGCGTCTTATACCGCAACAGCCGACGACCTTGGCTGTTATTTGTGTGTGACGGCAACCAGTCAAAACGATTGGCAAGGCTCCCTTTCCGTGACAACGTCGCAAGCTGTTCGCGGAATCATTGAGTCTGTTCTGCTCTCGAACACCTCGCCGGTCGTCGGAAATGTTATCGATCTGACCATTGCAACAGTTGGCGACGTTACAAGCCAGGCGTATCCGGTCACGGCTTCCTGTCAGTGGTATCGATCGGAGCAAGCCAACTCTACGGCCGACCAATGGACCATCATCGAAAACGCGAATTCAGATTCATATACACCGACACTCGACGACGTGGGTATGTATCTTCATGTGTCCGTGCAAGGAACCGGCGTGTGGTCCGGGACTGCCGTAACTTGCGCAATCTCGCCCACCACAGATTCCATCGGGACTCTTGAACTGACGCAGCCTGCCCTGCTTCATTCCGGCGATACCATTCAGGCGTCTGTCTCCCATCCAAACGCAACCGCGGATTTTCAGTGGTTCCGCGTGTCGGGACTGGAAACGACACCGCAAGAAATACGCATTGAAGACGCAAACGAATCGTCGTACACCCTTACCGATAACGACGTTGGTTATTACGTTAAAGTCGTCGCCTCCGGGACTGGTTTTTATGCAGGAACCGCCGAAGCGACCACAGCCCGCGTCGCGGAAGCCTCAACTATTCAGGTTACAACATCGCTCGACGTCGTTGATCCTTACGACTGTATCATCTCACTGCGCGAAGCCGTCCAAAACGCAACGGCAGGCGATACGATTACGTTCGCTCCCCAACTGTCCGGCAGTACCATAACACTGTCCCTTGGTGTCGTCACGATTCAGCAATCGCTTGCCATCGACGCGTCCGGTACTGTTCCGGGCAAACAAATCACACTGGACGCCGGCGGTAGCTCGCAACATTTTTCTTTCGTCTCGCCTTCCAATAGCGAAACGATTACCGTGTCGGTCAAGTCGATGAATCTGATTTCCGGCAGTGGTTATTCAGGGGGAGCGATTTACGGCAGTTACGTCGATTTAACGTTGGATCATTGCACTTTGACGGGCAATGTTGCGCAACACTTCGGCGGTGGTATTTACACCGAGTTCGGCTCGCTAACGATAACCAATAGTCTTATGACGCGTAACACGGCCTCTTACGGCGGCGGTATTTATTTGAATTTAGGATCGCTTAGCGCAACCAGTTGTACCGTGACCGCCAATTCCGCGTCCCATGGTTCCGGTCTGTACGTCGCTGCCGCGAACGTCAGGTTCACCGACTCCATTGTTTGCGATAATGCCCGCATGGACGATGTGGACCGATTCTCGTCCACCATCCAGGGAATAAATGTGCTCTCGTCATACCGTTACTGGACGTCTGACTCCACCGGAACGATTCTGTATGATTCTCAACAAATGCTCTTTGCCGATTCCGAAGCCGGCGACTACTCGCTTGTCCCCAACTCGCAAGCAGTCAATCAGGGCTCCGAAACAACTTCGCTTCAATTCGACCTGGTCGGAAACCAGCGATTGCAAGGCGGTACGCTCGATTTGGGCGCCATCGAATCATCCTTTCAGCACCTTGAAACGGCATGGCAAGGCGACGCGAATTACACCATTATCAACGGCTGCAATATCGAGCTTTCCGCCATATTGCTTTCGACGACCGGGGCTGTTAACGATTCATTTGAATATTTCTGGAATGTGGAACAGAGCAACGACGACTTCGTTTCAGGGAGTTCCAAATATTGGTTCACGCCTGACGATTACGGCTTGCGGGAAGGCGTCTATACCATTCGTTTCAAACTTCGCGATTCCGATGGTACCGAAAGTAATACAATTGCCTGTACGGTCGAAGTTGTCAAGGTGGGCAATTCGTTTGCTCACAACGTTTCACAAGTTACCGACTGGCAACTGCTCAAACTGCAGGTATCCGTAAATGGACCGGGATGTGAACCTGTTACGAGTTGGACCTTCAATTGGGGTGATGATACTTCGACGCCAATCAAGATTGTTTCCTTCAGCACTTCAGCCACACACTATTTTGCGCAAGCGGGCACATACACGGTCAGCGTTTCCTGCACTCAGGGACTGGGCGACCAGCAGACGACGCATACCGCAATCGTATTCAATATTACTGTTGACGCGATTACTGTTGACACGATTACCGCGGACGCGTCGATAACAGAACCGCCGCAAGCCCCCCTTGCTTCCATTGTTACCGAAGAAATCGTTCAAGCCCAATCCCCGGAATTAACCGCGTCAGCAGTGTCAGCAGCGTCGGCAGTGTCAGCAGCGTCGGCAGTTTCAGCGCAGACTGTTTCGCAAGCGGTAGAAACCGTGTCCAATATATTACCTTCCGATCAGAAGGAGCCGCTAACCGGATCGACCGACACGGCATACGAACTTCTTCTTGTCTACGACCGTAATCCGTCGAAGAGTAATCGCGTGGGATTGAGACGATTCACGCTTGAAGCCGGTCACGCTCACACCGAGAAAGCACTGCCGTTACAGCCAGAATCGGTCGCGGCAGTGTACGAACAATTTTCCGCCGATACAAGGGACACAAACGAAAGTTTCTTCGAAGACCGCGATTTCCTTGCGATCGTCAATGAGCATACTGCCGCTACAGGTAAAACGCTCGAAGAGTCTGTCTTTGTTACTCTTTGGGACTGATACCTGTTTTCGGGACGCGAAAGATCAGGTCGGGCACCGCCCACGTATCAGGGAAAAACAAGCGAATCGATAAACACGTTCTGAAAATCATCCTCGGCGGCCAAATCGATATGTCGTACCCGCTCCACAAGATCGGCAGCCTGTGCTCTTAGCGCCGGATCAAAAGCATATTCTTCCGTTCCGCGAAGCGCTCCGTTACCGCAATAAACAAAGCGGTCGCACGGCACGGCCCGCGGAAGAAGACCAATGGCCTGCGCATTATCCAGCCGGACATGAGAGCCAAAGAGCCCCGCCAAATAAACGTGTTTTAAATCGGCTTCTTCAAGCGATGCCTGACGCAGGAGTATACCCGTACCTGCCCGCAATGCGCCTACCGCAAGTTGAAGCGATCGAATATCGCCTTGCGTCAACCAGATTCCGGTCGATTCTTTTGGAGATTTTTCGGGAGATTCTTCCGTCAAGCGAAACGCCTTGTGTCCTTCGAATAAACCAAGTCGGCTGAACATCGCAAGGACCGGGGGCTGATCTTTCGAAAAGCGCAAATGTGCCGGGTCTCGAAAACGACCACTGCGGTCAATCACGCCAAAACGAATCAGTTCAGCAACGGCGTCAATCAGCCCGGACCCGCAAATTCCCTGTGGGGTCATTCCACCGTCAACAAGCAAAGAGGACGAGGATTTTTGTCCCCCCAGCCAATAAGGAGCATCCGAGAAATCGACGCCCTCAATTGCGCCGTTTCCCGCGGTCATGCCAAAGCGAATGCCCGCGCCTTCAAACGCGGGGCCGGCAGCGGTCGCGGCCACGAAAATCTCGTCGCCGGTTATCAGGGCCATTTCGCCATTCGTTCCCAGATCAAGATAGAGTGTTGGCCCGGAGACATCAGGCAATTCTTTTTTGAGTGACAATATGCCCGCGACAATATCGCCTCCGACAAACCCGGCGAATACCGGTACGATTTCAACTTCCGCGTCAGCACACGAAGGCAGTCTTACCTTCGGAGCGTTCATCCCGGGAACAATCGTCTTAAACGGAGGCTGAAACGGCCAAACGCCAAGACACGCCGTGTCAAGCCCGCAAAAGAACCACGTCATGGCCGTATTGCCTGAAACAAAAACGTTTGAGATGTTTTCGAGTAGCAAACCACAGCGCTGTGTCAGAGCAACAATCATTTCATCAATGCGATCCGTGGCCAACGCTTGCATTCTTTGCGCGTGCGAAAGAGAGGATGTCGCGTATTGAATTCTTGTGATAATATCGGCCCCGGTCTCAATTTGCGGGTTGCGACATGTCGCCCGATTGAGCACCGTTTTCGTCGTCAGATCAAGAAGCGAAACCACGAGCGTCGTTGTTCCCAAATCGACAGCGACGCCGAGCGCATGACCATTCGCGTTTTGTCCCGATTGCTTTTGTCCCGATTCATTTTCAAAAGTAATGGGCGACTTTTTCCCGTCAGGAAAGCAGCTTGCCGGAAGCAAAACAATCATATCGGAATCGACAATCGTTTGGCACAGAAGTCTCTGGCGAAAATTCAGAACAGGCACGGGATCATTTACATTATAGGATACTTCGACTTGCGTTTTCCGGATCGACTCTTCTTCAACAACAGCGACCCGGCTCCGACATTGACCACATGTGCCGTGGCCGCCGCACTCCTGCCGTATCTTGAAACCATGACACACAAGCAATTCGGCAAGCGAAATCCCGGGCGTAACGACGATATTCATCGTGTCAAGTTCCGATTTTCCCTCCCGGGAAGCACCGAAATTATCAACGGCAATTCGTACTCTGCACGATTTCATCGTCCGGTCCCCTGCCCTTTTCTGTTCGTCTGTAATCAAATAAACTCACACGACAACCGTAAAGATATTCGCTTCCCGCGAAATCAGTTCACAACCCGAACGAATCATTCCAGGGATTCGTTTTCTTCTTCCGCTACGTCAGAACCATTGGAAGCATTGGAACCATTGGCGACATAACCGCCACTGAGCATTTCAATGAATCGCGACATGGTCGATGTGAACACTTTGCGATGACGGTGAATGATTCCAATCGGACGAGAAAGTTTCGGCGACACCAAAGGCACGGCGATCATCTTGCCCGACTCCACATCAGACGCCACTGTCGGGATCGGAAGTATACTGACGCCAAGTCCCACTTCAATCGCCTGCTTAATCGTCTCGATATTGTCGAACTCCATAATAATATTGACGTGTATGTTCCGCTGACGCATGTGCCGATCGGTCTCTCGACGAATGATAAGTTCCCGATTGAACGCAACGTAATCAACGCCTTCAAGCTGTTCCAATTCCAACGACTTTTCCTGGGCAAGCGGATGTCCCACCGGAACTATCACGGCCATTTCCTCTGAACGCAACGGAATGACGTTGATTTCCGGCGAGGCGCTCGGATAGGATACAACCCCCAAATCGACTTCAGAATCAAGTACTGCCTGATATACCCTGTGGGGATGGAGATATTCCAATCGAATATTGACCTTCGGCCAGGCTTTCATAAAATTCCGCATGCAGCGGCTCATCTCGTGAATACCAACCGAATAGATCGCGGCCACCCGAATCAGCCCGCCGACTTGATCGTGAAGCGAACGTATTCGCGTGGACACCGTGTCGTATGTCTCCAGAATTTCGCGAAATCCTTCATAACAAATCTCGCCTTCCGGAGTCAGAACGAAAGGGCGTTTCGTTCGGTCGATAAGTCGCGTATCAAGCTGTTTTTCCAGTCGATGAATCGTCTGTGTCGCGGCCGACTGACTGACATTATTGGCCGCGGCTCCCCGGGAAAAGCTCTTGCTTGATACAACATCACAAAAAATCCGTAACGATTCAATGCTCATGAAACACTTCTTCCAGTCAAAATAAATCTCAATCTTCGATTCTTAAATCCTCTTCGGCGGCAAAAAGCGGGGTCGACAGGTATCGCTCTCCACAATCAGGAGCTATGGTTACAATCGTCTTGCCTTTGTTCTCTTTTCTGGCCGCAAGTCGCGAAGCCACGGCCAAATTCGCGCCCGTCGTAATTCCAACCAATATTCCTTCTTCTCGCGCAAGTCGGCGAGCCCAATAATAGGCTTCTTCGGTCGTGACCGTCTCCACGGCCGAGATCAGGCTTGTATCCAGATTCTTCGGAATAAATCCCGCCCCTATACCCATGAGACCATGCGGGCCAGGCTTGCCGCCCGTGATCACTGGAGAATCCGCCGGTTCCACCGCAAACGCCTGGAGTCGCTTG
>JAQVID010000697.1 GCA_028695865.1 Thermoguttaceae bacterium
TGTCAAGGCAGATCATGCCCATACTGCAACTCCCCGATACTCCTTCGCTTGACTGCGCCAATCAGGGCCATTCACGCTCTGGCCGAAAAGCCCGGGCAGAATCGGCCTATTGACTTTTTTGTTCAAGTAACCTGTCAACGGCTTCCGGAAGTATTGCCGAAATGGACTCTCGAAAAATCAAATCACATTGATGATCGAAGAAAGTCGGCGATTGATTGATCATGACGAACGGCACGCCTCCGGGACAATCGCGAGGAAGTCCGGCCGCCGGATATACGGTCATCGATGTTCCAAGCACAATCAAAAGTCGGGCATTGAACATGGCTCCTTCCGCGGCATATAACGCGGCCAAAGGAAGGTCTTCGCCAAAAAAAGTAATATCCGGCTTGAGTACGCCGCCACACAAACAGCGAGGGACCACTCCTGCTTGCAGTTGCTGCGAGAACGTTTCCGATTCGAAAGTACTCTGGCAATCCTGACAAGTCAACGTGCGGAGTGTTCCGTGAATTTCGTGAACCACACTGCTGCCGGCTTTGCTGTGAAGCGTATCGATGTTTTGCGTGACAACCACGATTTCTTTACTTGTCGCTTTTTCCAAATGCGCAATGGCAACGTGCCCTGAATTGGGAACAGCATTGAGTATTTGACGATAAAGCGGGGAAATAACACGATAAAATTGACTGGGATCCCGACGAAAAGTTGCAATAGCGAACACGTCTTCTGAAGTCGTCGTATTGTAGATTCCCTCCGGTGAACGAAAGTCGGGAATTCCACTGTCCGTGGACATGCCGGCCCCTGTTAAAAATACAATTCGGGTCGCTTGATCCAGGTATTCGACCAACTTGTTCACTCGTAAATCGACCGCTGCGTTTTCCGGTGTCATGACCATTTGAAGGATCCTTATATGTATTATAAATTACGACTGCTGGTGAGTTTTCGGGACCACCGTTTTTCCCAATGAACCAAATCTTGCAAAATCGGACGGCGGTAAAACGTTTTTTGTCATAAGCACAAAACAGCAAAACAGCAAAACATCAATAGCGAAATTTCATTTGTACAACTCCGGCAGGCTTCGGCTTGAATTTTTCCTGATACCAGGAGACGTTGTTGCGCCCGGAAAAATCCAGATGACGGTTAAAAACAATTCCTCCTTCGAGCGCCCAACTGATCTGCGTTTGAGTTTTCTTTTCCAGCCCGGCAAGAATTCGTATATCGTAACTGGTAAGCCGATATTCCGCTTTTAACTGCTCCGAAAATAAATTGTAATCCTGGTGAAGACTCCAGCGCTGGGCGTGATAATCCGCGGTCAAATAAAGCCAATACGAATTATCGCTTTCTGATTTTTGCATCGACTCGGGCAGTTTCCAACTAATGCGCGGCTTGGGAAAAACAACCTCCAAATAAAGTCGTTCCGACGCCCGCCAGAGAAGTCCGCCAAACGGCATGATCTTGTAACGTCCCGCGTCGTAATATCCTACTCCCGCAACAAGCCGCGTTACATCGTCCATTTTGAGGACAACCGAACCGTATCCGCCCGGAAGAAAATTATCGCTCCCGCTGAATTTGAAATCGGAAGCCCATTGCATAGACAAACCAAAATCGAACAGAACCGAATCGTTGGCCGGAATCAGGTATTGCATACTAACCCCGGGCGCGTACAGATTAACATCTTTTTCAAACAGGGCGTTGGTCGTATCGGGCAGCGTCATACGGTCCCAAGCGAACATGGGCGAAATCAGCAGAGGTGTTTGTGTCGTTGGGGCCGGAATGCCAAGGGTCACGCAGGCCCAGGTATGATAGAAACCAGCTTGTTCTTCCTTGCGGTTGGGAACATAGGCAAGATCAACTCCCGCACCTTGAAACAAAGTTTCACGAACTGGTTTGGGAAAGAGCATGAACTGTCCCAATCGGTCGTTCGCCGAAATGGAAGCGGTGTCCTGTTCCGCCGGCATGTACTGCGGAACTCCCTGGGTATCGAACGAATAGGCCCCGCCGTCATTTGTTGGTGGTGGTACAAGCGAAACGGTTTGCCCTTCGATTTGCGTCAACGAGGTCTGTGGTATTCGTGAAGGCTGTGACGTCGAAAGCGACGAATCGCCCAAAGGATCAAGCGGCGGTGGAACAACTTGTGTTTTTTCTCCGGACGAATAACCCACAACGCCCAGTCTCTTTGCAGGCGTGTACATGGTCGTGCCGGAATAAGAAAGCGGTCCCGATTGTCCACAAACCGGTATCACCAAAAAGAAAAGAAGGAGCAGCAGTACTGTTCCCCCGATTCTTCGGACACCAACCGTTCGGTCTTTGTGTTTCCCGGAATACCCTGGAAGAGACATCATTCTTCCTGCTTAATTAAAATCCAAGTCCGGCTTTTAGATACACGGATGCTTGTGGTTTGTACAATTTGGTTCCTAAAGCGTAAAGTTCACGGCCAAAGGCTCCACCCACTTCAAAATGTCCTGTAAAGGAATTCGACCGGACGAACGTCAGACCGCCGCCGAAACGGTAGTCGTTGTAA
>JAQVID010000698.1 GCA_028695865.1 Thermoguttaceae bacterium
CCTTTCCCGTATTGACCGACGACAAGCATGGGCAGACGCTCGACCGGTCGGAACGTCAAGGCCGTGTCGTGCGGCAAGGGAACAGTAACTTGCTCCACGAAAGGAAGTTTTGTCGCAAGGGGGCAAGGACTTGCTTTACTTGCGTCTTCGACTTCTTCGCCGAGGAAGCGAATATCAAACCGTGTTCCGTCGAGGAGAACTTGCGCATCAGCTTTTGCCGTGAATTCGTTATATCCGACGATGGACGGCGGAGCGCACCACGGCAGGCCCGAGGTGATTTCATGCTCACCTCGCGGAGTGATGAATACGCCATTGGCACTGCAGCGGCGGTCGTCGCGGTCAAGCATAACGACCGGCAGAACGTTGGCGAGAATCGTCTGATTGTATTCGCCAATCTTGCCGTGAAAACTTTCCCAGCCCCCCAGCATGAGCAGGCCGCTTCCGTTTTCTTCGACGCAGCGGGCCACATGCTCCAGGTCGCCATCGTGAAATTTTGATTTCGGATAATCGCTAATAATATACAGAGCGTAACACTTGGACTGGAAATCATCGGCCGGCGACTTCGTGCTGGGAACGTGATCATAGTCGATCCCGAAGTGCGACATGATACCGGCCAAATAGATCGCCGCGCCGGTCAGGTCGTAATCCCCTAAATAACAGACTTTATTCATGGTATTCCTTGGTCTCTATGTAATATACCTGTTCAAAAAAATCGTTGAAAAAAATCGGCAAATACTTTAGAAAAGCTTATTGCATTCTTCGGGCTGGAAAATATCGAATCGAACTTCACGAATGAATTCTTTGGGACCCGTCTGACGCTGGAGCTTGATCATCAGTTCAATTTGCTCCTGACTTTTGTAAGCCAGAAGGGCATTGATTTTCTTTTCGAAGATATCTTGCGAAACGCGAATACGGAGTTGCGGAGGCGTCGTAAAGTTACTGTACGTCGCGTACTCGTACAACTGGGGAACCTCTCCAATTGGTTCGCCCAGTTCAGGCCAAATATTGCCGCTGGCGTGAAATATGCTGATCATCATTTCGGAATTGGTCATTTTGTGATCGGAATGAAGATCGGTAATCGTTGGAACGAACAGACGGGTAGGCCGAACTTTGCGAACGAGCCAGGTGAACGAATTCTGAAGACCTGTGGCTCCCATGAGTTCCGGACCGCATACGTTGGGACCGGCGAAACGACGTCCCGCCTGCTGATACAAACTGCCATCGTCGAAACCAAGGAAAAAGAGATGATCCTCCGGAAGACCAAGCATGCGGAACGATTCGGTACATTCTTTTTGACGAATGTCGGCAATGGTATGACGATGTTCGTCGCGGCAATAGCCCATCTTGCCATTGGTCACGACACCGGCAAACGTCTCGACTCCGCAAGCAAGCGAAGCCAAAAAAGTAATACCACAACCGCAAACGATATCGTCGTCGTGCGGCGACATGAAAAGCCAACGCTCGTCTTTCCCTTTCCAGTCGGTCCAGATGTCCGCCGGATTATATGATGTGACCGTAACCTTTTCAGTTCGACGATCAAATTCTACGTTATGCTGCATGACAATTACTCCTGTCTTAATATACCCATATCATGATAAACGCAAACCGTAAATGCAGAAAAACTGATTTACGGTTTGTGTTCAATAGAAAAAGCGAAACGCTGAAAAGAAATCAACCTTCGAATTCGTTGCCGATCTTGCGTGCCCGTGCCGGTTTGTCCAGATCGATTCCCAAAGCAACACCGATTTGAACGAGCAGATTCCATCCCGCCATGAGTTGGAAGAATTTTTCGTAACCGGTCAGAGAAGGAAGTTTGATTGTCGGGAAGATGGTCTCTTCTTCCGCAATGGCAACGACGGTCAGACCGGCGCGGCCTTCGATGAGTTCCTTGATCTTGTTGCATTCAGACGGGAACGGATTGATCAAGATGCACGCCTCGCCGCGATTCATGACTTCTTCGACTCCGTGGAGCAAATAAGTTCCTTCGAGATAATCACTCTTTTTTCGGGTAATTTCGTTTGTTTTGAGCGTGAGTTCTTCGGCGACACCATCGTTACGACCCGCGAAATAAAGCATGGGAGCAGCGGCCAATTTGGCGATCAGATCGGCGTCATATTCGGTTTCCATGATTTCCCGGGCCAGTTTGCCGGCTTGTGCTTTATTGCTTTCGCACTGGCAATCAATCATGTTACAAAGAATGGAACGATTGACCAGAGCCTGTTCGACAACACTTTTCGTCGCGGCCACCGCGTTTTCTTTGCCGCACGAAAGAACGTAACACTGGTCGGTATTTTCGGCAAGTTTCGTACCACGATTCGCGGTAACGCCAACGCGGCACTTGTGACCGTTTTCGCCAAGCTTTTTCATGAGAGAAATGATCTCTTTCGTTTGACCGCTGTTCGATGCACCGACCACGGTCCATTTCGACAGATCATATTCCGCCGCCTGAAAACTCCCGTCGGTCGCCACCGCAACGGGAAGACCACGTTTCATAACACCATAAATGAAACTTTT
>JAQVID010000699.1 GCA_028695865.1 Thermoguttaceae bacterium
GCTGGCACAACGAAAAAGCCCCATGGGATTTTGCGGTACTGACCGTACCACAAGACAAACTTGCCGCGTATGATCCGCCTGTGGTGCCGCTGGCCGGCCCGGACGTCAAGCCGCTTACCGACCGGCCGATCTACTCAAGTGGGTGTAGCGAGGGACGCTGGTCACTCGCCTGGAAAGGTTATATCGAGTCGTACTACGGGAATACCGCTCAATTTTACCCGGCTCCAAAATCAGGGCAATCGGGATCGTCGATTGTGCAAAACGTTGACGGGGCACTGCGTGTGACGGGAGTCTTAACATGGCGAGTTGGCGACGAGCGGTCCGCCGGCGAGGAGCAGATGCGCGGAGGGGCAATCCCAATCGCGCATTTATACGACGCGGCGTCCGGCCGTCAGCGGACAGGGACAGGGGGCTCTGTTCCGCCCGACGCGTCGTGGTGTGGTGAGTCGGACAAGCTCCCGGCGATCCCCGGCGGCAACGCTCCAATCAAATCGTGGCCGGTGCAATCGGCACGTGCTTATTTTGATTCGCCCGCCGCCAATTACGACGATCTCTGTTTGTTTTTTTTCGTGGGGCCGGGCTGCTCCGCGTGCGACGCGGCCAAACCGGCAATCGCAAAATTAGCCAAAGAGGGATACACGATTGAGACAATTGACGCGTCAACTCCAGACGGCAAACAGACCTGTAACGAGTGCCGCGTGAGGGTATGGCCGACCTATCTGCTCTGCCGCGACACAGGGAGCAAATACCTTGCCCTGGAGCGATGGAGCGGGAGCGACTCGGTGGAGCAGCGAGTCAAATCCGCGTTTGCCAAACACGCGCGACGTGGCGCGGACAAAACAGCGTTAACCGTTTTACCGCCCCCTCCGGCACCAAAAGCGTCGACGCCGGCGACACAGGGCAACAGCAGCAACAGCAGTAATACAGACACTATCGCAACCGATACCGCAAGACGCAAACGGACGCCAAGAAAAATCGAGACACCAGACGACGATACGCCGACCGACGCTCCGCCCGCGACCGACGACACCGGCGGCGGATCGGGAGATGTATCGCCGCTACTCGGTCCACGCACACCGGGCACAGCAGGCCCAACACCGACACCATCCACGCCAAATCCCCAAGCGCGATCGCGTCCGCGCCGCGACGACAACAGCGTCCCCCCGCCTGGAGCGGCCGACACGGAAACAGGACTCATTGACAAGATCGCGGCTCCGCTGACCCAACGACTCGACAAACTCATTGGCTCTCTGGAGCAAGAAGCGAAAGAAAAACTTGATACGCTGACGACCGACTTATCGGCCAAAGCGGAGCATATCGCGAAAGAGAAAATTGACGAAATGAAACCGGGTATTATGACTACTGTAAACAACTTTTTGTGGGGAGTTGTCTGGCGGGCTGCGATACTGATTGTGATTGTCTGGTACGGTTTTTACTGGATGGTGCGGGCAGTGGGCTCCTGTATGTCTTGCGCCGCGAGTGTGATAAAAAACTTACCCCGAATAAAAATTGAACTGGCCGGCAAACGCGACACTTCGCCCGCCGCTGACACACACAAAGACGGCGATTAAAGGGGACTCCGGCAAAATAGCTGTCATGGAGTTTCGTATTTTTTTTGTCGCACAAAGGCGCCAAGACGCCAAGAAGGAAAGAAAAAAAAGATGTTTTTAACTTGCCATAACGAAGAGACCATGTTATTCAAAATAATAAAATGTTCTCGGTGGTGAGGCAGTGCCTTGGCGGCTCCGCGGCTTTGCGTGACACGTTCCTTAAGAAACAGTTTTTACAGTTTACAAACAAAGGAGATTATTATCATGGCTAAATTATGGACAATTGTGAAGGCGATTTGGTTGGTTGTGTGGACGAATCGCGACCTCATCGAAAAACACATTGAGTGGATCAGGGCCGAAAAAGCCAAGCAAAACACTCAAACGGATACTGACACAAAAACAGACACGAAGATTATTGATACTTACGACGAGTCGAGAAACCTATGAACAAAAACGTTGCGAGACAGTATCCGAAATGGCGGCGGAGATGCCTTGATTGTGTACATCTCGGGACCAACACGACGGCAGGCATATATTGCAAACGCAACATGCCGCCTTTCGACCCCGAAAATGATAAAGCAAAGTTTAGCGTGCTGATACTGATAACCAAAGATGTAAAACCGTTTACCTGCAAACGGTTTGTCCAATGGGCCAGTCCGTTGGAAAAAAAGAAAAATAAGGAGAATAAAACATGACAGTAATAAATGCTGCCGCGATTGCCGGGACTGGTAATCCAAGTACAACAACCGTATCGCTCGTTGACGGTAAAATCACCATGTATAATGCGGGACAGTTTGGCCCGACTGGTGATGTATACAGATCGCTGGCGACTGTTGACGGGGTAAATTCGAGGGTGCTCAATGAGCTTGTTAGTGCCGGTCAATCAGTAGTACAAGCAAGCGTGACAAAAAATACCGCGGACGGCGAAACTTATCCAAACACTGTCACGGACAACGGAACATC
>JAQVID010000700.1 GCA_028695865.1 Thermoguttaceae bacterium
CGCAACCATGGGCGACGAAATTATTTCCGCGTCAAATCTGTATGGCGGTACGTTTACACAATTCGATGCCATTTTGCCGCAGCTAGGAATCACAACCCATTTCACAAAACTAAACGATTTTGCGCAAGTCGAAAAGACAATCAATGAACGTACCCGGGTTATTTATGTCGAAACGGTTGGGAATCCGGGACTGGATATTGCGGATTTGGAAGGCTATGCCCGACTGGCAGAAAAATATCATCTGCCACTGGTGGTCGATTCAACTTTCACAACGCCAACACTTTTGCGTCCCATTGAATATGGTGCTGACGTTGTGATTCATTCGCTTTCGAAATGGATTTGCGGCCATGGAACCGGAATCGGCGGCGTGGTCGTTGACGCGGGCAAGTTCGATTGGACCGATTCGAAGTATACTCTCTATACAAAGCCTGATCGAGGATATCACGGTTTACGATTCGGAATCGACCGGTCCGCGCAAGACCTGCCCGCGTTTATTACCAGATTGCGAACGGTCGGCCTTCGGAATCAGGGGGCAACGCTTTCGCCGGACGCCGCCTGGATTTTTCTTCAAGGCGTGGAATCACTCCCGCTTCGCATGGCTCGGCATTGCGAAAATGCGTTGGCAGTCGCGAAGTTTCTTCAGAATCACCCCAAGGTCTCCTGGGTAAAATATCCGGGCCTTCCCGGGAACGATTTGGCGGCCAAATACTTGCCCCATGGTGCCGGCGGTATGGTCGTTTTTGGAGTGCATGGTGGAGCAGAAGCTGCCCGGTCGCTGGTCGATCACATTGACTTGTTCAGCATTCTGGCCAACGTGGGCGATGCAAAAAGTCTTATTGTTCACCCTGCCAGTACGACACATTCGCAATTGAGTGAAGAAGATCAGCGCCACGCCGGCCTGTCGCCGGAAATGATTCGCCTGTCTATCGGTCTTGAGCATATCGACGACCTGATCGAAGCGCTTTCCGACGCGCTGGACACCATATCGTAAGCACCAGAACATTTTCTCAACGACCTGGATCAAACCCGGGTCGTTGTAAAAAAGTTGTGAAAATGTTGTGGAAATGTTGAGCGGCAAGGTTCACAAAAGTCCAAGCCGCGCGAAGAAATCCAAAAACGATTCGCTATCGCAACGGAATATCGTCAGCTTGAGACTTGCTCTCAGTCATGGGCATGCCCTCGTCGTCCCGCTGATTCATGCCAATGCTGTAAAGCAAATACCCGGCAGGCAACTTGCTGTCGCAACGATAAACAAAGGACTTTTCCGAAGCAAATGGATCGGTTGGCACGGTTCCCAGTATGCTTTTAAGTTCATCAAGCGATTTCGGCAGTGCATTGTTCTTAGCGCGATAAATCTCAAGAGCAATGGCGATTTTACACATTTCTTTTTGTGCACGAAGCTTTTTCCAACGTGTGATCATCATGGGTGAAGCGTCAGAAAGCTCAAGGGAGCACAGTTGTGAATCGGCCAGTATCATGGGAAACAGGTGCCAAACTCCTGCCCGAAGAAATACTTGGACGCGTTCGATCGTAGTAAGTCGAAACGGCAACACGCGTTTTTGCTGCCAGTCGGGCCACTGACCTGTTTCAATTGCGTTGTCGAGTTCATCATAAGCGAGATTGATTTGATCAAGCGGTTCGGAAAGCGGTACTGTTCGAGCCAACCGCGAACTAAAATGGGTAAACCGATCATAAGCACCGACCTGACCTGTGCGATCAATTTGACGCCAAATCTTGTCGGAACCGGAAATAATCGCCATGTAATTGTCCAGCGTTTCGAGCCGTTCACGATATGCAGAATCTTTCAAATTGAGTTCGTGCGGGATTTTGTCTATAATATCGAGCATCTGCCGCAGCGTTTCCGGCTTGAGAACTTTTGCGTCAATAAGCACAACAGCGGCGTCAAGCGGTACACGCATAAGACCAAGCGTATCGGTACCACTTCGCGAGTGCGGAATGAGGTGCGAGGTCATGCGACACAGAGCGTTCCAATTTGCCCACGCGGCGTCCGCGTCTTTTTTCCCCAGAGCATAAGTCATTCGAATACGCAACCCCTCGGCAAGCGGCCTTGCAACAGATATGGTAAACGAAGGAACATAAGCAAGCGGCTGCTCTTCGTCAAGCCGGATCATCGGAACAAAAAATTTGGGCTTGTATACTGCTTGTGAAAAAAGGTCAAGCGCAGGTCCGTTTTCCTGAAGCCACTGTGCCATTTCCGGTTCGCTCTTGGCCGTCCATGGTTTTGTAAGCAAGACATTGTATCGAGCAACACGAAGCTCTTGTTGCGGCGAGGAAGGCGAACCACTTTGCTCTGAAGTCTTGGCTTGAGTTTCGCTCTTGGCCGGCATTTTCGGATTTGCCTTTTCGTCTTTCGAAATTGCCTTTTCGTTTTTCGGATTTACCTTTTCGTCCTTCGAAATTACCTTTTCGTCTTTCGGATTTGCCTTTTCGTCCTTCGAAATTACCTTTTCGTTTTTCGGATTTGCCTTTTCGTCCTTCGGATTTGCCTTTTC
>JAQVID010000701.1 GCA_028695865.1 Thermoguttaceae bacterium
GCTCCCCTGGCTTGAAGCGATTTGGCACAGTATTTTTACGGCCGTTTCCGCGTTCTGCAACGCCGGATTCACGTTGACGAGCGACAACCTGATTGCGTACAACAGTAATCCGGTCGTTCTCTACACGGTCTCTTCACTGATTGTGCTCGGTGGACTGGCTCCGGCGACGTCATTACTCATTCCGGCCTGGATTTCCGCCCGACCGGTTCCCGTTGCTGCCCGACTCGTACTTGAAACAACACTTTTGCTCCTCGTCGGGGGTACGGTCGCAATCATGGCCTTTGAATGGAACGGCATATTAAGCGGACTGTCCATCGCCGACAAGGTTCACAACGCGTGGTTCCAATCGGCAACGCTCAGAACGGCCGGGTTCAACTCCGTTCCCCTGGAACAGATCAAGGACCCAACGCTTTTTACCATGGTTGCTTTAATGTTCGTCGGTGGAAGTCCGGGCGGAACGGCAGGTGGTGTTAAAACAACAACGATGGCCATACTTGTCTTGACCTTTTTGGCGGTCATACGACACCGGGACGAAGTCATTGTGCGCCGCAGACGCATTTCGGTACAAACCGTTTACCGGGCTGTGGCAACTTTTCTTGCGGGCCTTGTCGTATGGTTCCTTTTTGTTCTTTGTCTTCAGGTCACGCAATCGATCAGTGCTCGCCAGGTCGTTTTCGAAATTACCAGTGCTCTTGGAACCGTCGGCTTGACGATCGGCGCGACTCCGCAATTGGACGAAATCGGTAAACTCATCGTCATGGGTGCCATGTTTTTTGGCCGTATCGGCCCGGTAACCCTGTTCATGTACATGGCCCCTCGCAAACCGACCGAATTCAGCGAGTACCCTGATCTTAAAATCAATATGTCTTAATGGAACCCAACTCGCTGCTATCCCGGCGAATTATCAGAAAAGGAAATACCATGGCACAACAGATCATGATTATCGGACTGGGACAATTCGGCATGTCTCTTGCCCGTACACTGGCCGAACGCGGTGTTGAAGTGTTTGCCGTCGACGTGAAAAAGAATCTCGTCGAAGAAGCCGAAACGTTCGTGACTGAAGCCGTTGTTGCCGATGCCTCGAACGAACAGGAACTTGTACAACTTGAACCCCGAAAGCGGGACGCCGTCGTCTGTGCCATCGGGAATGATTCCCGGGAATCTTCCATTGTCTGCACCGCCCTGCTGCGGCAAATGGGAGTGACTCGTATTGTCGCCCGGGCAAATGACCCAATGCACCAGCGAATTTTGAAACAGGTCGGCGCGCATGAGGTCATCAATCCCGAACTTGAATTCGGAAAACGTTTTGCCAATCGACTTTTGTTCGATCGTGTTGTGGTCGATACGCAAATTGCCGATGACCTTATGCTGACAGAAATCCGCGTCTTGCCTCCCCTGATTGGCAAAACGCTTCTTGAACTGGAATTACCACGCAAGTATGGAATAATCGTCGCGGGCATTCGGACCGGAGACGACCGCAATATCAGTCGTCCGGACCCCAATGTTCCACTGAAAGCCGACTCCAGCATGATTATCGTATCCGGAGAAGAATCGATCACGCGATTCGTCGAGGAGGTTAACAGAGAGGAGGTTAACCGATGAGACTTACCAATTCAGTAAAAGTCGGAATCTGGTGCCTGGTCGGCCTGAATCTGCTCATGGCTTTTGTCTCAATTTGGGTTTTCGTTCGCATGGCTCCGGCTGTTGAGAAGATCATCAATCGCAATACGAAATCAATTGACGCCGGGCAAGCCATGCTCTCGTGTCTGGCGGAACCGGCAGGCAACAGCGATGCGCACAAGCAACGGCTTCGATCGTTCGAAGAAGCCCTTCATTCGGCTGGCGACAACGTCACCGAAGAATTCGAAGGCGACGCCGTTCATGACATTGCACAAAGTTATTCCGCCGCTCTTGCCGGCAATCAGGAAGAATTGCGCAAAACCATTGACGCGATCACCAAATTAAACCAGATCAACCGCGATGCCGTACAGCAAGCAGACCGAAATGCAAGCCGACTGGGAATCGGTGGAGCCTGGGTCGTCGTCTTCATGGCCTCTTTCGTCTTCTTTGCCGGTCTCATGTACATCAGGTTTTTGACCCGTTCGCTCGTCGAACCACTGGAAGAACTTCACTCCGTTTTGCAAACCCGCGGAAAAGGCGACCCGTTCCGCAGGTGTTGCGGCGCGAATCTGCCCGACGAAATAACCGATGTTTATCGCTTCGTTAACGAACTGCTCGATCACCGGCAAAACGATTGCAATAAATAAAAACGATTGCAATAAATAAAAACGATTGCAATAAATAAAAACAAGGCAATAAACAAAGGCAAGGCGACTTGCCTCACCATTTTTTCTTCGGCGAATCTTGGGAATCATCCTGCGCACTACCATCGGTGCCCACTTGCCGAACGATCACTCCCGGCTCCTTTTCAAGCTTGCCCAAAAGGTATTCCGGCAGCCGACAATGAATCACCACCTTGTCCATATCATATTGCCGTGGCAGGACTTCGCCTT
>JAQVID010000054.1 GCA_028695865.1 Thermoguttaceae bacterium
ACGGAACTCCATGTCCGTTCCGGTTATCGCCGACGGCAAATTCCACGATTACTTTATTCCGGTTGGCGACGCGAAGACGTGGACCGGCAAGATCGGCGAACTCTGGTTCGACCCGATTAATCTCAAGCATACGGAGATCGAAATCGATTCGATGGAATTTGAATAATTCGGCAAACGAATCGTCGGAACATTCAGAAAAAGTTTTCGACGATTCATTTACACGATTCCATGACGGAGATGAAATGGAAGCGTCGCATGAATATTCACAAAAAGAAGATATTGAAATCGCTCCAATAGAGAGATACCAGACGATAAAAATACGAGCGATCTTGTAAAGCGTTTGCAAGAATACGATGAGGAATACATTCGATTTATCCGTCACTGCATTCCACCGGCGAACGATCCGGCGGAACGAACAGTTCGTAAGGGCATGCTTGATCGCAAAGTGACCCAGGGAACGCGAAGCAACAGGGGACAATCGCTGGCTGGAACGGTTCTGGAGTATTCAAACAAACGGCCAACAGCAGGGCCGGAATCTGCTTGATTACATGACCCAAACGCTCGGCCATGATCTCCGTGGTGCCATTGCCCTGTCGCCCATTCGATCCTGAATGCCCCAATTTGATACTTCAGACCGCGAGCGGTTGCGTGAAAAGTTATACCTGAACGACACGGACAGAAGAATCAACCTTCGCTTTGAGCGTGTTCTCGACAAGGCCCTTAAGCGTTTGCGACGCTCCTGTGCAATGGGCACAGGCACCCATGAGTTCCACATAAACGACGTTGTCTTTGATGTCAACGATTTCAATATTGCCGCCGTCCCGTTGCAGCATTGGTCGAATATAGGACTCAATGGCCTGTTCAATTTTTTTGGCACGCTGATACGGTGACAGTTCGCTCGTTTGACTCGGTTTTTTATTTGGTGCCGCCGGTACTCCTCCTGCCGGAACCGTAATGAGTGGTACGAACGACTCGCTCGGTTTGTCCGTTTTGTCTTCCGCTTTTTTGGAACCCCAGACTTCGTCGAGCAGGTCTTGCAGACCGCCCGGGGCATGATGACACGACATGCACGCGCCGCCCGCCTTGATCGCGCCGGTTATTTCCGGTATGGTTCGCAAATTGAGTTCGCGAATTTTCCGCTTGATATACGGTTCGGTCATTCCGAAACATTTACAGACCATGCGGCCTTCGTCTTCTTCCTCGGTATGTGTTTCGATACCCAGATGGGCAAGATCGACGTTTCGCCGCTTGGCCCAGTCGTAAACCGCCGCCTGAAGCGCTTCGGCTCCCATAACCGAACAATGAATCTTCTGCTTTGGAAGTCCTTCGAGAAATTCGACGATATCGGCGTTTGTGATTTTCAGGGCCTCTATCGGCGTTACCTTGCGATCTTCAATAATACAACAAAGAGCCTCTGAAGCCGCAATGGCCGAAGTGCAACCAAAAGTTAAGTAACGGGCTTCGACAATAACATCTTTAAGCGGATCGTTTTCATCGCGTTCGACCCTGAACGTGAAACGCAAAGCATCGCCGCAGGCAATGGAGCCGTGTTCGCCCACGCCATCGGGGTTCTCGATTTCACCCAAGTGAGTGCCTGGCTTGCCGTGAACGGCGTCAAGGAAAAGTTGCTTGGTTTTTTCGCTGTATTCCCAACCCATGATTTGATTCCTTTGAATTCTATTATGTTAATCATATCGGAGCCGATTTCCATTATTTTATATATTATAGCGTGTAATCAGGTTTTTAAGAGAGACCGGTGTAAATTTTTGGCGAGAAAGTCCGGAGTGAGAGTAAAAGATACTTTTTGCGTTTTTTTTTGGCAATGCAAGTGAAGCAGGAAAAAAAGACCCTAAACGCATGCCAGGTGCGCTTAGGGGCGTCTTACGATCATCATTTCATTTTATGAAGATTTATGGGCGAATTCGCAATGAATTACTTTTTTGTGGACCGTGAAGCGGTAAACCGCTCACCGGATACTCGTTCCGATTCAATTGCTTTGGCGATTGTTTCCGCGGCGTCCCCGATGGAGAGCATCTCGGAATCGGCGCTCCAGCGCCATTTGATTTCAACTTTGTTTTCCTCAAGCCCTTTGGTTCCAATGGTGACGCGGAGCGGAAAGCCGATCAGATCGGAATCTTTGAACTTAACGCCGGCTCGTTGATCGCGATCATCGAGAATAACGTCTATTCCCCGGGCGGTCAGTTCATCGTGCAGTTTTTCGGCAACTTGCATACTTTGCTCATCGGTAACCTTGATCGGGCAAATGTTCACTTCGTAAGGGGCCAGGGCAACGGGCCAAATAATCCCGTGATCGTCATAGCTGGTTTCGACCATACCGGCGACGATTCGACTGACACCGATTCCATAGCAGCCCATAATGATCGTTTTTTGCGATTCATCGGTATCGAGGAACCTGGCGTTTAGGGCTTGCGTGTATTTCGTTCCCAATTTGAAGACGTGTCCCACTTCGATGGCGTTTCGAATGGTCATGGACGTCATGCAATGCGGACACGGATCGGACGCGACGGCGTTGCGGACATCGGCATATTCATCGACTTCGAAATCTCGGTGCAGATTCACGTTTACGAAATGCTTGTCGGCTTCGTTGGCTCCGACGATCATGTTGACCATACCGCGAACAGAGTAGTCGGCGACAATTTTTGTTCCTTGGGCCAAACCGACCGGCCCGGCAAAGCCGACCGGCGCTCCTGTGACTTTCGAAATAGTCGCTTCATCGGCCAATTCGACATGTTCCGCCTTGAGCAAGCGACGCAATTTGTTCTCGTTTACGTCGTGATCGCCCCGAACGAGCACGGCAACCGGATGGGAATCGGCAAGGTAAATAAGCGTCTTAACGACTTTGTTCGGCTTGGCCTTGAGGAATTTGCAGACCTGTTCGATGGTGTGCGTTTCCGGGGTGTCAAGCATTGCTTTTTCTTTTCGAACGACATCGTCAGGAGCTTCTTGCGGGCCGGTCCCACCGATTTCGGCCTTTTCCGTGTTTGCCGCATATCGACATTTGTCACAGCAAACGACATTATCTTCACCGTTGACCGATGGAATCATGAACTCATGCGACGCGTCGCCGCCGATCGGCCCGGATTCCGCTTCTACCGGGAGATAATCCAAACCACACCGCTGGAAAATTCGGCAGTACGCCTTGTACATTTCGTCGTACGTCTGATTGAGCGATTCGATATTCGTATGGAAGCTGTAAGCGTCTTTCATCAAGAACTCACTAGTTCGCAGCAGGCCGAATTTCGGTCGTTCTTCGTTGCGAAACTTCGTTTGTATCTGATAAAGCGTAATCGGAAGTTGTCGGTAACTTGAAACGAAACGTGAAACGAGATCGGTGATTTCTTCCTCATGGGTGGGACAGAAAACGACGGGAACCTTTTTACCTGCTCGCGGCAAAACCGTTTTAATGAGGACGTCGCCAAAGGCTTCAACACGATTGGTCTGTTCATAAAGCGAAGTCGGGCACAGAGCGGTCATGAACAGTTCTACGGCTCCGGTGGCGTTCATTTCAGTCCGAACAATATTGATTGCTTTGTGAAGCGATCGCAGTCCAAGCGGTAAATAAGTGTAAGCTCCTGCCATGACCTGGGTAAGCAGACCTGCACGAAGCATAAGAATATGACTGGGAATTTCAGCCCCTTCGGGCGTTTCTTTCATGGTCGGAATGAGTGTACGGGACCATTTCATTGATTTGTCCTTTGCGTGGAAAGATGTACAGAAGTCACTCGATTTAGGAGACGTCCGTTACATCGCCCAATCGAAACATTATGATACTATTTTAATAAGAATCGCGTGAAAAACAAAGGGGGCCATGCGTTTGTTTGAGATTTTTCAAATATGTGAAATATAATATAAATCCGCTGCGCATAATCACTTCCTTGACCGGTTCAAGCAAACGCAAAAACCGGGCAAGGAAGTAATAAACACGACAAGATATTAATCTGTACACAAGTTTCAATCCACGTGCGTTCGCACGACTCAGTTATTATACGCTGTTTTTGCAAGAAGTCACGGTCATGGCGGAAAATATATTTTCAGAATTGGTCAGGCAGGGGACTTGACGTTTTTTTCGTGCGCCGCATTATTATTCTGTTCACAAGAACTATCGCAGAAAAAGGAGGAAAAAATGATTGACAAGATTTATGAAGTTTCCGCGGAAATAGCTGGTCCAACGGCTATTTTTACGAGGCCGGACAGCGGGAGCTCCTTTGTATCGTATCCGGCACCGACCTTTTCGGCGGTTACGGCCATGTTTTCGTCCGTGGCGCGTTTGAATACGGCATACATCAAGCCAACCCGAGTACATATTTGCCGGCCGGTCGTGTTTTGCAAGTACACAACGAATTATCATGGGGTGTTACGAAATGAGCTGTCAATTAAGCAAGGGAACCCTTATCAATTCCCGGCGACCGTACTGTCGAATGTCGTTTATCAACTATTTGGAGTTGTTACGGAGATATCGCCGCCGCCAGAACCTTTCAACCATCTTCATTATCTTCAGGACAAATTCAATCGACGTTTGAAAAAAGGTATTTTGTTTTCGACTCCTGTTCTTGGCTGGAGAGAATTTGTTCCAGATTATTTTGGTCCGCTGCGAGCGGAAAGCAAACCTGATGAATCAACGAACCTCGAAATCCCATCAATGCTGTATACCGTATACGATCAGCCGCTTAATGGTAAATACAGTCCGGCATTTGTCCAAAACGTTGAAATAGTCAAGGGGGTACTGAATTATGCTTAATGAATTCAAATTGCTTGCCGAAGCCCTTGAACGAAGCGGGTTCGGACTGGAGGAAATATCACCGCATATTTCTGACAGCCAATGCAGTGGTCTGATTATTACCCATCTTGATAATGGGAATCTGCAAGTGGAATATTTTAATGAACAGCGAAAAGTATGGAATTACACTTCTGGTAATCAACTTGCTTTTCCGAAGGGAAAAATATCCGGTCCATTTTATCAGACGACAAAGGAAGACACGGAGTACTTCAAATTGTTCAAAAATAAGGAAGTTGGAACAGTCAAAAAGATTGCGAAGCTTCGAGAATTGGTTGCCAAGTGCCCAATGACAAACGATAAGAAATGGCTCAAAAAATTCTGGAAACGTTGGAGAGAATATCCGAAGCGGATTGCGGATACCTTTCTTCCGCTATTGGACCGGGAAGAACCTTTGGCAATGATATTAACCAAACTCTCCGGGGGCTCGGACTTCAGCATGGAAGGCGTCCATACAGTTTTGGCTATGTTAGCTGCTGAATTACTGCGAGGATGCGAGGAAGGGCAGATTCCATTTAATCTTGTTCAGCCGCTTCTGGTTACAAATACAAAGCCCGATGAAATAGTTTATTTTCACAACTGTAATCCGTCTGTGTTGAAAGATGAAATGAAGAAGCGGTTTAATGAGCTGATTGTGATACAAAATACAGACGTTGTCCATGATGGCATTTGTTCATTAACAGGGCTGCCTGCTTTTTTGGTTCATGGTACGTTTCCACAAGTCAATATGCCGGTACTTGGTCAGAAAACTGTCCTTCTTGCGATGAATAAACACGTATTGTGTCATGAACGACATGGCAGAATTGCGGCGGATATTTGCCCGGTAGACGCGAAAATGGCCGATAAAATGGCGGCCGCGCTTGACCAAATTACCAAGATGGAAAACGAGGGAAAAACCTGGAAAGGAGTGCCTTCCAGCGTCAAGAACAAACGTGATTTGCTGATTGTCTATTGTGAAGACGAACCGATGATTCATGTAAATTACGGCAATCAAATTGCTTCAGATAATATTGACGATGACGATTTTGACAACGTTGAGGCCAAAGTAAGAGAGGAAGATGAGAGAGAGAATCTGAAGGAGCAAATCCGGAGTATGGCTCAAACCGTAATTGAGGCTGTAAACGATGTAGTACCAGATGACGAGAATAAACTTCTTCGTTGTATGATTCTTCGAGAAATAGATAAGGGACGTCGGCAGATTATGTATGCGGATGCGTTTACAGTACTTGAACTTTTTGCGGCAACAGAAAAATGGAAACAAGCAGGAGAAAACATTCCTGAAATTAATTATTTGTTTTCCGTCCAAAAGAAAGTTGCGGCGACAAAACATCCGGCTTGCTCACCTTCACTTGCCCGAACGGTCAAGCTGTTTCACACGGTTTGGGGAAGTGATTTGACCCGTCCGGTCGATATTGCCGGGATATCATTTCATGAAGTCCTCGGGCTCTTATTGGGACGCAGAAACCTCAAACATTCACCGCGTGAAATGTTGTCCATGTTGGTGAGTCGAACAGAGCATTTGCTTTGTGCCGTTGGAGAAGATCATCACATACGTGATTCCGAAAAAAGAAAGATACCGGTGAAGGCTAAACAAGTGACGCTCGATGTTGTGGCACTATTTGGCATTTTTTTGTACAAAATTGATGAATATGAAGAAAATGACGAAACAAACAAAAAAGTATTCTATAAAAAGGAGCAATATATGAAAGATGTCTATTATACCTTGGGGCGGTTTTTAATGCTGATTGATCACCTGCATGTGGAGTATTGTCACAGACAGCGTAATGGAGATGTACCACCGAAATTATTGGGAAACGCGATGATTCCGGTCGCCAATGCCAACGCGGGCAAGGCCCTGGCACGCTTGTCGGAACGTTTGTGTCCTTATATCGGTTGGGCAAAACAGTTCATCAATACGGAACCGGAAGATGCTCAAGACAATGGCGGTGGGAACGAAAAAGAGAAAGGCGACAAACGGAAGCTGATTGCGTGGCTGCTGGGGCAGCTCCAGCAGACGTCAGAGCTTCTCACCAAGGCCGCACTGCCGAACCGACGTCTCGACGATGTGGCCAAAGCGCAGCTTCTGTTGGGATATCTTTCCGGTTTTGAAAAGAAACAGGATTTATCCAGCTCCGTTGCTGGTACCGAATGTACAAAAGTAGAAGCTCAAAACAGTAACAAAGAATAGTAACAAAGAGTAAGGAGAAAAGAAAATGAGTAAAAGTGCAGAATTTTTGAATCGTGCCGTTGGTCTTATGGTGATTGAAGTTGTGAACTCCAACCCAAATGGTGATCCTGACATGGAAAGCGATCCTCGCTGGCGAACAGATGAACGTGGCGAAATTTCGCCTGTATCATTCAAACGAAAGGTTCGTGATTTGATTGAGGATAAAACGGGTCCGGTTTGGCAAAAAGTTGGAGCAGAACTTAATCCGGAGAATTTTAAAATTCTTGAATCACCGAGTCGGGATCGCAAGACGATTACGAACATGGCGGAAAAGGCGTTTATTGCTGCTTATTGGGACGCAAGAGTTTTTGGATCGACTTTTTTGGAGAAGAAAAGCCAAGGCGGCTCGGCTATCAAGTCGGGTGTCGTACAGTTCGCGCTTGGCGTTTCTGTTGCTCCCATTGAGATTATTCGTATGACCAATACGAATAAATCTGGTGTTCAGGAAGGAAAAGACAAAGGCATGGCTCCGCTGGGATATCGTGTCGTTCAGCATGGAGTATATTGCATGCCTTTTTTTGTCAATCCGACCGCGGCAGTAAAGTCGGGCTGTACACAACAAGATATTGACTTGCTTTGCGACGTCATTCCATACGCTTATGCCCACACCGCTTCGTATGCTCGTGCAGATGTTCGCATTCGCCATGCGTGGTATATTGAGCATAAAGACGCGTTGGGTTCGTGTTCCGATTTTGCGTTGATTGATGCCTTGCGTCCCAAGTGCAAAGATAGTAATAATGTCCCGACAACAAGGTGGGAAGATTACGACGTACCTGTGGAACTTCCCAAGGAATTGGCAGAGCGAGTTCTGCAACTTAGGGACTTGGCGAAATAAACCGCTTGAGTCAATTTGTATCTTTATGTCTCGGAGCAGCATGAAAAACGCTGCTCTGTTTTACTCATTTTCAAGCAGCAGGAGTTTTCTGTCGGCACGTGCCTGTTTCTGCGACGAGATACTATCATCTTCGTAAAAACGGGCTTGGTCCTTATGTCGGTGGAACTCAAGCGGAGTATTATTATGGACGAATATTACGCGCGCAGTGGTAAAAACAACGTTCCGCCACAGCCTTATCGAGAACATATTTTGGGAACCATCGAGCGTTGCTATCGTACTCTTTTGGTCATGCTTCAGTATTTGTCAGGAACCGAAGAGTACAAGCAGGCATTTCAGTGCAGCACTCTTCTTGGAACGGAATATCACGATTTGGGAAAGCTTGACGATGACAATCAGAAAGTCTTGAGTAGGCAAAACAAAACGAGCGTATTACCTTTTCGTCATGAAGATGCGGGTTGCGCTCTTTTAATGAAACACTTTACCGCAGCGGGCCTTTTCCCGTTGTATTTGGTTTATTCACATCATCAGGGCATACCGAATCAACATGATGAAAACAGAAGGGGCGATTACATGTTTCGTCGATATCACAAAAATGACCCATGCGGCGAGAAAAACAAAGAGCATATTGATCGCCAGCTTGAAACTTATTGGAAGATACATCGTTATATGATTCATGAGGAAATACAATGTCATCGTTCACCCAAGTGTGAGGGTCTGGCTTTGCGATTGGCTCTTTCCTGTTTGGCTGATGCCGACCATGGTAACGCTGCAAGTTGGGGCCATAACGCAACAGAAAAGATGCCGCCTGATGGTCGTTGGACGGAGCGTCTTGAAGCGTTGGATCAATATATAGCTAAAATGGACAATGCTACCTCCAGAAGCCAGGATCGAAACGTGGTTTATCACGCGTGTCGTGACCTTCCACTTGATGAAGGCAAGTTCGAAACATGTTCCAGTCCGGTAGGAACCGGAAAGACGACAGCAGTTATGGCAAAGCTGCTTCGGTATGCAATAAAATACAATCTGAGACACATAATTGTTGTCCTTCCTTTTACCAATATTATTCAGCAGTCTGTGGAAGTGTACAGGAAAGCACTTGTCTTGCCCGGTGAAAATCCTGAAGAAGTCGTGGCGGAACATCATCATTTGGCTGACTTTTCCACTCCGGAGTTTCGGTCCTTTTCCACTCTTTGGAGGACGCCCATTATCGTAACAACGGCTGTGCAGTTTTTTGAGACGTTGGGGAGTAATAACCCGGCGCGTCTTCGCAAACTCCATGAACTTCCCGGGTCGGCAATCTTTGTCGATGAAGCGCATACCGCCATGCCGTTGGAGTTGTGGCCACAAGTGTGGAAATGGTTGAGTCAACTTGCGAAAAAGTGGTGTTGTCCGGTCATTCTCGGGTCAGGTTCACTGCGTAAATTTTGGGAAAACACACAGTTTTTGGGTGAAGCGGCAAGTCTTCCAGACGTTTTACCTCAGGAATTACGTGTTCGATTGCTCGAGGTTGAAAGTTCAAGAGTGACTTTTCGTCGCGAGACGCAGGCTTGGGGATTGGACGAACTGAAAGCACGACTTTTGTCAGATCACGGTGGCTCAAAACTTGTCGTTGTGAATACGGTGCATACGGCGGCATCCCTGGCATGGGCCTTGCGGGAAGCAGGAGCTGAAGTTTTGCACCTTTCAACAGCACTTACTCCTTGCGATCGGGCAAAGATCATGGAGCAAATAAAAAAGCGTTTAAATCCAAATGATTGTGAATATCGGGACGACTGGATTTTGGTTGCGACAAGTTGTGTTGAGACGGGTGTCAACTTTTCTTTTGCCAAAGGTTATCGGGAGTGTTGTTCAGTTGCGAATTTGATTCAAATCAGTGGGCGGATCAATCGACATTTCGAAAGGCTGGTTGCCGGTGTTGTTATCAGTTTCAGGTTGCTGGCAGAAATCGGTATCACTCTTAATCCCTGTTTCGTTCATATGCAGAAAATTCTGGATAAGCTTTTTAATGAACAGTGGTTTGATGGTACCCATTCACTTGAAGAGATTCTCGAAGAAGAATTTCGATGTCTTGTTGTTGAGTGCAAAAGTAATGCCCAAGAGTTGATAAAAGCCGAATCATCAGGCCAATTTGAACGTGTTGCCCAATTATGTAAAGTAATTGAAGACAAGAATGTATGCCTGGTTGTTTTTGACGAAGAATTGGCATTTCGTGTGAGAAATCACGAACGGATAAGTTATTATGAGCTTCAACGCAACTCTGTTCAAATACCACGTTATGTATTGGAAAAATTCCACGCTGAAAAGCTTGACGACGCTGAAGAGTTGTATTTGTGGACGATGCGGTATGACCCTGTGTTTCTTGGATATATGACGCGGGAAGTCCAAATAATAATACAGAAGAATAAAAAATGAGACAGAGATAAAAGGCCTGATCAGGTCAAAGCGAAATGATTGACAAGATTTATGAAGTTTCCGCGGAAATAGCTGGTCCAACAGCTATTTTTACGAGGCCGGACAGCGGGAGCTCCTTTGTATCGTATCCGGCGCCGACCTTTTCGGCGGTTACAGCCATGTTTTCGTCCGTGGTGCGTTTGACTACGGCATATATTAAGTCAATCCGAGTACATATTTGCCGGCCGGTCGTGTTTTGCAAATACACAACGAATTATCATAATTATCATGGGGTGTTACGAAAGGATCTGTCAATTAAGCAAGGGAACCCTTGGCAATGCCTGGCGACCGTACTGTCGAATGTCGTTT
>JAQVID010000702.1 GCA_028695865.1 Thermoguttaceae bacterium
AGTAAGGGACGCGCACGGTTTCTTGTCGGCACCGCTGAACAATATTGTCGGAAGTTCCGGATCGGGCGGGCCGGCCGGTCGAACGATGTTCGGATTCTTAATGCCCGGATTGAATCGGACGGAGCCGTCCTTCATGTGGAATCGGCGGTTGAACGCAATATTGGCGGTCGTGGTGTGACCGAACTGAAACGTTACCGGCTCGAGTGCTTTTTTTGCGCTTATACAAGCCTGAACGCAGCGTTTCTTAAAGAACGGAACATATTCGGCGAGCAATTGCTCATGAGGTTGCCCTTGCGAAAGCTTTTCGATTTCAGCCTGATCCAGCGGACGGAATCTTGGTCCTGTGTGCGTGTGCGTTCCGGTAAGAGAAATATGCGAAACGGGAATTCCGGTCGCTTTGGCTATTTCGGAACGAATGTCTTCACCCAACAGACGCTTAATGGAAATTACATCGCAAATAACAAGGGCCGCCGTTTCCTTTCCCTGACGAAAGACCATTGCTTTTGCGTAGAGTGGGTCAATCGATCCGACCGCGTAGCGGGCACTGAAATACCCTGCCATATCCATTCCGAGTTTGGGGGTTACATCGGCCGTCGCCACGCCCATTTCAAACGGAGGCTGTTTCTCGCTCTTTTGCGTTGGGGACGCGCCGAAAACGGCCGTCAAAGACGTACACAAGCAGAGTAAAAAAACGATACTCGTCCAATTCCTTTGTTGCATTTCATTTCCTTTCGTTTTGGGAGGGATTGTCGTATAAAGTTGAGTACAAATGTTATTGTTTTCGGTTTCGAATCAGGTTCTGTGTTCGAGCAATCAAGTCCTCCGCTAAAGGGGACAAGGGACTGTTGCGTCCGGCGCGGAGTTCCGAGAGCATGGCCGAGGCCGCCGCCGTGTTTCCTTCTGTGGCCATGCACCACGCAATTCCCGCCTGACCAAACGCAACGTATTGCGGTTCCGACGCAGGCATTTCGGCAAACTCGAAAAAGAGCGGTCTGGCCTTGGAAAGCGCACCATCCATTACGTACATTCGGGCAAGCTGCTGTCGCGCCTTGCGACTCCAATATTCCTGGTCCGGAGCGTAATCGACAACACTTTTCCAGGCGTCCGCCGTATTGAGCTGGGAAGCAAACACCCATTGCTCTTCGATCGAAGAAAATCGTTCTATTGTCGGAGCCGGAAGCGGTTGCATGAAGACCGGTACGTTTCGGGCAAAGAGAATCGCGCCCAGCCCCCCCAGTGCCAAACAGAGGCAAAAAAGAATTCCATAAGTCAGACAACGCGAGCGTGAAAAAAACTTTTTTTGCTTACTTCGAGCCGAACGCAGTGATTGGAACCGCGTTTGAAGTTTCATGGAAACGGCGGTCGTCAACATCGCTTCTTTGAACGATTCCGAATCGGTCGCGTTCGATACCGAGTCAATGACTACCGCGGAAGCCTCTTCAGGCGGGGCCGGTATGTTCGAATCGTCCCAAAGGTCATTTGCCCTTTGCGTCAAATAGTCTTCCTGGGCACTCGAAAGGGCCGCGATTAATCCCTGTAAAGAAGAGAATCGGTCTTCCGGTTTTTTTGCGAGCATGCGGGTAATAAGCGATTCCAGTGCGACGGGAACTTCCGGGCGACTTGCCCGAAGCGAAGGAATCGGGGCGTGTAAGTGTTCCAATACAACGGCAAGCGGCGTAGCTCCGGTAAAAGGCGTTTTACCGGTCAGAATTTGCCAAGAGGTTATACCGAATGAATAAATATCACTGCGGAAGTCAATGTTTTTCCCTTGTGACTGCTCCGGACTCATATACAAAGGAGTTCCGAGCGTTGTACCGATTTGCGTCATCGTGACGTCTTCGTCCTGCGTGCCGGAATCGCGCCGGGCAAGTCCAAAGTCGGCAATCTTAACGACTCCGGCCGAACTTAGCAGTATGTTTTCCGGCTTGATATCGCGATGAACAAGTTCCATTGAGGCCGCTTTTTCCAATGCCGACGCAATACTGAGCATGACGAAAAAAGCTTGCGAAACAGAAAGCGGCCCTCGCTGTCGCAAATACTGCTGCAAGTTGAGCCCGTCAACGTACTCTTCTGATATATAATAGAGTGGTCCGGTTTTTTTCGCTCTGCCAAGGCATCGCAACGACCTGATTGCCGCGCCATACAGCAAACGTGACAAGCCTCGACGACCACTGCCGCTGTCGCTGAACGAACCGACTTCGTATATGTGAACGATGTTCGGATGCTCCAATTTGGCCGCCGACTTGGCTTCGAAAACGAATCGACGCACATACGTTTCGTCAGACGCAAGCTCCGGGCGCAAGACTTTCGGTGCCACGAGCCGATCCAGCGAACGCTGCCGGGCAAGCCACACTTCGGCCATGGCACCCGCTCCGATGCGACGCTCGACGTGATAGTCACCCAAAAGTCGACCGGTTAAATCGCATTCATTCAGGCCCGATTCATTTCGGGAAATGTCATTGGAAACCACAAAACACCCACGTTCATCAAAATTCTTCAAAGGGA
>JAQVID010000055.1 GCA_028695865.1 Thermoguttaceae bacterium
CGAATTGCGGATTTATTCGACGCCCATTCCGGCCAAAGATCGACAGGTTTCGCTCCTGTTTGATCGTAATTACCATGCGACCATCACGGAAAACTTTATGGGCTATCGGAAATTCCCTCTTTTGGGATGCAAAAATGGTGTAAACACTTCTACGGAAACGAAAGAGAATAAACATGAAACCAAATGAAACCGCTTTGATTTTTATCGAATTCCAAAACGACTTTTGCAAAGAAGGCGGCAAACTTTACTCGCTTGTCGAGTCCGAACTCAAACGCAATAATACAATTGCCAACGCGGTCCGACTTTTGGAAAAGGGACGTGCCGGAGGATACAAAATCATCCATTGCCCTTTTACCCTTGACAAAGAATGGATACGCAAGCACGATTGTGACGGCTTGCTTCCCGGTCTTTACGATGGCGATGTTTTTCAGCCTGGTACCTGGGGGCATGAGATTATCGAAGAGCTCAAGCCGCGTCAGGACGAAATCGTTCTGGAAGGCAAACGTACGTTGAGCGGATTTTCGCACACCAATCTCGGGCACCTGCTTCAATTCGCTTCGATTCAAAACGTTGTCATTTGCGGTTTTTTGACGAATATTTGCGTGCAGGCGACTGCCTGGAGTGCCTATGACGCCGGCTATCGTGTACGCCTTGTTCCGAGTGCGTGTGCCGCCGCGAATGAGGAGCTTCAGCGTTATGTGGAAGATCAGGTTGTGCCCATGTTGGGGGGCGCCATGACTCCGGACGAGCTTTAAACAGGTTCGTGTGCCCAGCGTGTTTTTTTGATTTACTCCCCGTTTACCCTTGAAAAACGGGGCTTTTCGGGCCGCGGCGATGATTCACTGATTGAAGCGGTGGAATCGTTGCCGTGATTCTTTTTGTGGCCTTTGTGTACTGTCAGGACTCCGGAATCCTTTTTTTGCTGTATTGTGCAGTTTGCGTGGATTGTGTATTTTGTTTATCATCACGCAAAATACATGCGTAAAGAGATGTTTTTTCTGTGGGGGGGCTTGATTTTTTCGCTGTTTCTCTTTATCTTAATAGACAAGAGGAAGCTTGAACCGAATGGTGGTTTAAGCGTTGTGTTTTCCGTACTATTTGAGAATTTTTGAAGGAGTCCAAGATGCCCGCAGTAGTGAATACTGAAGTTTGCACCGGTTGTGGTGAATGTAAGTCCGCTTGTCCATGCGACGCCATTGAAATTGTTGATAACGTCGCGACCGTAAACGACGACTGTGCAGGCTGTGGCGTTTGCGCCGATACCTGTCCGAACAGTGCGATTACCATTGAATGAGTTGGGTGTAAAGCGTCCGATTTGTTTTTTTATGAGCCGGAATCAATATGGAATCGATTTTTTCTTATTGATTGCCGGTTTTTTTTCAGGAATACATTGCATTGAGTTCCGGTAATGCGCATTCTATTGAATGATGTTGTATGTCTATTCTGTGTAGTATGTTTATATGCTTTATCTTGCCTATTGTATCTATTCGGCAGATTCCTACACTTTCGCTTGAATACGACCCAATTGACCTTGAATGCCGATGAAATATAATGTTTATGCGCTGTTTGCATGTCCTGTTTTTGATCACAAAGTAAAATAATAAAATGAAACACATTCGACTGTTACACCTGTTTTGCCTGTCCATTGCGATTTCGAGTATGCCTCTTGCCGGTTGCGGGGTTCATCAAGAAAAAAAACCGCTCCCGACCGAGCCGGCCATTCCGCTGGTTCGTGTTCAGCAGGTAGGGCAGGGTGTCGTTCGGGAAACGCGAACCTTCCCGGTTTTTGCGCGAGAGGGTCAGACGGCGAAGTTGTCGTTTCGGGTACCGGGTCAGTTGGAGCAGTTCGATGTGAAAATAGGGCAAAAGTTCAAAAAGGATGAGGTGATCGCCCAACTGGACCAGCGTGACTACAAGCTTGCGATAGCGCGGATAGAAAAAGGGCTTGCGGAAGCCAACGCGGGCTTGAGCGCGATGAAAACGGGAGCGCGAGCAGAAGACGTTGCGGCGCTTGAAGCGCAGGTCAGTGCGGCCAGTTCGCAAGCCGAGCAAGCGGAGCGTCAGTTCAAACGCATGGAGAATCTCCGTCAGGACGGTACCGTTTCAGAGGTTCAGTATGACGCGTCGAAGGCGGCAAGGGACATGGCGTTGGGAGCGAAGTCGGCGTTGTCCAAGCAGCTAGAGAAAGCGCGACGAGGTTCGCGACAAGAAGAAATAGACATGATGAACGCGAAGATTGCCGGGCTCAATATTGATTTGCAACTTGCGCGGAATAAACTGGGCGACACGACGCTGAAAGCTCCTTTTGACGGCACGGTTTCGGAGAAATATTTTGATAATCACGAAGTGGTTCTGCCGGGCGCGGCGATTATTTCACTGACAGACGCGCGGGAAATTGAAGCAACGTTGAGTATACCGCAGGAGATAGTTCTTCGTAAAGGAGACATAGAGCAAATCCAGTGCGAATTCGAAACGTTTTCGGGTCGATTGGTTGCGAGGATCAAGGAGATCGGTCAGTCGGTGCAATCGGGTAATCTTTCGTGGCCCATGACGATAGGAATAACGCTTCCGACCGAGAAGGGAGAGCAGAAGATACTGCCGGGCATGACGGGCACGGCCTATTTGGAGATGAAGTCGTCGAACGAGACGTTTTCGCTTCCGAACGCGGCCTTGATTCCTGGCACAGCGGGCACGAGTACGGACGAATCGGCGGTGTGGCTGGTGAATGCAGAAACCGGAACGGTTACGCGTCAGGTGATCAAGACCGGAGCTCTTTCGAAAGACGGCGTTGTCGTTGAGTTGGGGTTGAAGCCGGGCGACAAAGTTGTCGTGGCCGGAGCGAGATTCCTGAAAGACGGTCAGCAGGTTCGTCTGGAAGGTGCGCAGTCGGACGAAAAACAAGAAAAAAACGCAAGTACCACACAGAAATAGAGAGACGTCCAAAATCATGTTGCCTAAATTTGCGATTCATAACAGAACTCTTATTGGCGTCTGCGTTTTGCTCATTATCTGCGGCGGTATCTGGTCGTATTTAACGATGGGACGACTTGAGGACCCGGAGTTCTCAATTAAAACGGCCGTCGTCGTGACGATCTATCCCGGAGCAACGGCCGAGGAAGTTGAGCAGCGGGTAACGAATGTTGTTGAGCGTGCCGCGCAGCAGGTTAAAGGCGTGGAGACGATTCGTTCGTTTTCGAAGCCGGGCGTTTCGTTTGTCATGGTTGATCTGTTTGATACGGTCGCCGTGGACGATATGCCGGTTGTGTGGCAGGAACTTCGTAATAAAGTTGGCGATACGAAATTGGAATTGCCGCTCGAAACGCTTCCTCCTATCGTGAAAGACGATTTCGGCGATGTGTACGGAATTGTGATCGCGCTGTCGGCAGACGGTTTTTCAGACGCGGAACTTCGGGACATGGCCCGGTCGCTTCAGAAAGAACTTCTGTTGGTCGATCAGGTTCGGCGGGTCGAGCTTTGGGGGCTTCCGGAAGAACGTATTGAAATTGATATTTCCCGGGCCAAAATGACCGAATTGAACGTACATCCGTTGTCGGTCGTGCTTGCGCTCCAGTCGCAAAATATCACAGGTGATTCGGGCGAAATGACCATTGGCGACGAAAAAATTCGTGTAACGCCCAATGGTTCGTTTCAATCGATAGAAGAGATTGAGAATCTGATCCTGCCCGACGGTACAGCGGCCCAACTTGCCGAAATTGCCCGGCGCGTCGCCAGTGGAACGCCTATTGCCGGTCTGTTGGCCAAATTGTCGCAAAGCAAAGGGGAAGGAAGCCGCCTGTTGAGACTTCGCGATATTGCCAGTGTCAATCGGGTTGCCAAAGAAGAGCCGTCGAAGATCATGCGGTCGAATGGCAAAAGAGCCGTTGCGATAGCACTTTCGCCGATTCCAAATGGAAATGTGATTCGCATGGGGCATCTGGTTCAGGAACGGCTGAATCAGATAAAAGCCCAATGGCCGCTTGGGGTCGATTACGAAATCGTGAGTTATCAGCCGCAAAATGTGGAAATATCGATTCACGCGTTTACGAAAAACTTGCGTGAGGCGATTATTATCGTGACACTCGTCGTCATGATCGCCATGGGTTGGCGAAGTGGTCTTTTGATTACAAGCAGTCTTTTGATCGTGATTTTGGGAACGTTGTGCGTACTCAAGCCGATTGGAATGGACTTGCACCGTTCCTCACTTGGGGCTCTCATAATCGCGCTTGGTATTCTCGTGGACGACGCGGTTGTCGTCGGCGACCTGATTCTTGTGCGCATGCAGCGCGGCATGGACCGCGAGAAAGCGTGTATCGAAGGAGCGCACCGCGCGGCCAATCAGCTTCTCGGCGCGACCATCGTTGGAGCACTTGCGTTTTGGCCCATATATTTGTCGCCGGGGAAAACAGGGCAATATGCCGGAGCACTGTTTGTCGTGCTTGCGATTTCGCTCATGATCAGCTGGTTTGTCGCCATGCTGCAAACGCCGGTCGTCTATTATATGTTCGTGCACCCTCCCAAGGCTGACGACCGCAAAGACCCGCATGGCGGACCGGTTTACCGAATGTATCGTCACATGCTGGAGACGGTGCTTCATCACAAGACGCTTGCGCTGCTCCTCCTTGTTGGGCTCCTTTACTTATCGGCCCAGGGTTTTAAATTAGTCCCAAAGATATTCTTTCCTCGCGCTCAAAGAACGCAGTTCATGGTTGATTACTGGTTGCCGGAAGGTTCGTCAATAAAAGCCGTGCAAGAAGACACGGCCAAGATAGAAGAATATCTCAAAGGTTTGGAAGGAGTGAAAAACATCGGTTCGTTCCTGGGGAGTGGTCCGCCCCGATTTTACCTCCCTTATGAGCCGGAATTTCCCAATTCGAGTTACGGTCAACTCGTTGTTAATGTGAATTCGCTTAAAGATATTGACCGACTGATTCCGCAAGTTGATCAATGGATTGAAGATCATTTTCCGCAGGCCCAAACCAGAGTACAGCGTTTTGCGCTCGGCCCGACCACGAAAACCGAAGTGGAAGTTCGTGTAAGTGGTCCGGAGATAGAGACTCTTCGCAAAATCGCGGATCAGGTGCGCGATGTACTCAACGCGGAACCGACCGCGACGTTTGTTCGTGACAACTGGCGTGAAATGATTCCGACCTGGTCGCCTGAATATTCGCAAAGCAAGGGAACTCGTGCTCTGGTTTCCCGGGGCGAAATGATCTTTTCGCTCCGTTGGGCGACCAAAGGATTGCCCATCGCGTCCTACGCCGACGGCGAAACGTTGCTCCCTATTGTTGTTCGCTCGGCTCCGGCGGACCGCGATAGTACTGAAGTACTCGAAACCACACCCGTTTGGGGGCACTCGCTCGATAGTGTACCGCTCAGTCAGGTGACCGAAGGAAATCGTCTTCAGTGGGAACCGGGCCAAATCCACAGACGCAACCGGATTCGAACCATTACGGTCGGAGCCGATGCTGTTGCCGGGAGCGATTGGTCGTCCCTGATGAAAAAAATCAAGCCGATTATTGAGAAAATCGATGTTCCGGAAGGATATAAAATCGAATGGGGTGGTCAATATTTTGAATCAGCCAAGGCGACCGGAACGCTGATGAGCAAGTTGCCCATCGCATTGATTTTCATGATGTTGATTGTAGTTGCGCTGTTCAACGCTATTCGTCAGCCGCTGATTATCGTGTTGACGTTTCCGCTTGCGGCGATTGGTATTACCTGTGGAATGCTTCTGTTTCGCATGCCGTTTGGATTCATGGCTCTTATTGGCGCGATGAGTTTACTGGGCATGATGGTGCGTAACGGCGTGGTTCTCATGGACCAAATTGACGAAGAACTTGCCAAAGGGGACGATCCGTATCATGCCATCGTCGACGCGTCGGTCGAAAGAATGCGTCCTGTTACCGTGGCGGCCATGACCGTTATTGTCGGTATGGTTCCGCTTTTAACCGATCCTTTGTTCGATTCGATGGCCACTGCGATCATGTTCGGTTTGATCTTTGCAACATTTTTAACGCTTTTTGTTGTACCGGCTTTCTATATGATTCTGTTTAGGGTGAAATTGCCCCCTTGTTCAAAAAACGAATCTCGGTAAAATAGACATTGAATTTAATCGGGGCGTAGCGCAGCCTGGCTAGCGCACCTGCTTTGGGAGCAGGGGGTCGCTGGTTCGAATCCAGTCGCCCCGATTTTTTTTACATTCTTAGGAATGTCCAATGTGTGTTGGTTCACTGTTTGCCGTGTCAACGGTGCCGTTCGTTTATATGAATTACAAGGAGTTTCAGAGTTATGAAAACAGAAAGTGCATTTCTGAACACGCTCCGCGGAACGATGATCGCGCTGACCATTGTCCTTGGATTTGCGTTTGTGTCAGGGACGTACGCCGCGGATGCGAAGCCGGCTGATGCCAAGGCTGGCACTGCCGAGGTAAAGAAAGACGTCCCGAAAGCGGCTCCGGTTAAAGCCGAAGCCCCCAAAGCTGAAGAGAAAAAAGCCGAAGCCCCCAAAGCTGACGAGAAAAAGGCTGAAGTCCCTAAAGCTGACGAGAAAAAGGCCGATGCCAAGAAAGTTGATGCGAAAGATTGCCCCACTTGCAAAGGTAATGCTGCCGGTGGTGATGATCGTGTCAAATTCCAGTCGAAATACGGCGTCTATTGGGTTTTGGCTCTGCTTGGAGCTATTGCCGCTCTCTGTTTCGCTCGCGTATTCTACGTTAATATGATGAAGTGCGATGAAGGAAACGAGGAAATGATCACGATTGCTGCCGCGGTCCGTGAAGGTGCCGATGCTTATCTTTGGCAGCAGTACAAAGTGGTTGCCCTCTTCTTCTTCCTGATCTGGGCATTCTTGATGTATCTGGCCTGGGGCCTGCACGTGCAAAGCGTGATTGTTCCCTGGGCGTTCCTGACCGGTGGTTTCTTCTCTGGTCTGGCTGGCTGGTGCGGAATGAAGACAGCGACTTGGGCTTCGTCCCGAACGGCAGCTGGTGCACAAAAATCGTTGAATCAGGGTCTTCAGGTTGCTTTCCGAAGCGGTGCCGTCATGGGTCTTACGGTCGTCGGTTTGGGCCTCCTTGATATCGTTTTGTGGTTCGGTACCTTGTATTGGGTTTTCCCCGCGTATCTCCATTGGAACATGGGTCTCGTCGAAATCACGGTCATCATGCTCTGCTTCGGAATGGGTGCCAGTTCGCAGGCTCTGTTTGCACGTGTTGGTGGTGGTATCTATACGAAGGCCGCTGACGTCGGTGCTGACCTGGTCGGTAAAGTCGAAGCCGGTATTCCGGAAGACGACAAGCGTAATCCCGCGACGATTGCCGATAACGTTGGCGACAACGTAGGCGACGTTGCCGGTATGGGTGCGGACCTGTATGAATCGTACTGCGGTTCAATTCTTTCGTCTGCCGCGCTTGGTGTTGCCGCTTATACCGCTTTGGGTAGTGGTGTTGCTCAACAGCTTAACGCGTTGTTCCTCCCCATTTTGATTGCTGCCGTTGGTATCGTTCTTTCGATTTTCGGTATCTTCCTGGTCCGAACAAAAGAAAATGCCGACCAGGGTACTTTGCTCAAGGCTCTCGGCAAGGGCGTGAATCTTCCGTCGTTGTTGATCGCCGTGTTCTCCGTTTTGGTTGCCCGCCTTTTGGTTCCTGATTATCCGTGGCTGGGCTTCTCTGTTGTGACCGGTCTTGCCGCAGGGTGGTTGATCGGTAAATGGACCGAATATCGTACTTCTTATGAGTACAAGCCAACCAAGGCGATTGCCGAACAGTCCAAGACTGGTCCGGCCACCGTCATTATCGCCGGTATTGCCGAAGGTATGTACAGCACTTGGGCACCTGTCGTTATCGTTGGTATTGCGACGCTGCTGTCCTTTGGTTGTGCGACCGGATTCAAGTTTGATGATGTTCAGCTCTTTAGTATTGGTCTTTACGGCGTTGGTATCGCTGCCGTTGGTATGCTTTCGACATTGGGTGTTACGCTTGCGACCGATGCTTATGGCCCGATCGCCGATAACGCTGGTGGAAACGCTGAAATGTCCGGTTTGCCGGAAGAAGTTCGTGAACGAACAGACGCGCTCGACAGTTTGGGTAACACCACAGCCGCGACCGGAAAAGGTTTCGCGATTGGTTCTGCCGCCCTCACCGCTCTGGCTCTGTTGGCCGCTTATGTTGAAGAAGTTCGCGTTGGTTTCGAACGTTGGGGCGATGTCGCTGTTCAACGAATCGAAAAAGCCGATGGCGAAGCTGGTTACTATAAGGTTTCCGAAAAATTCGTCGTGAAATACCTTGGTAAAGAAGCAACCGACAAGGCTCGTGAAGACGCCAAGGCTGCCGGCAAGACCTGGGTGCCCGCGACTTATCTTGTTCTGCCGGAACAGGCGAAAAGCCCGAATGTGAACAAGCCGATCGAACGTGGTGCCACATTCGAAATCAATAATGGTTTGGTCAAGGATGGTGAGAAGGGCAAAGAGATTACCTGGAAGCATTCGAATGAAGCTTGGGCCAGTATTGCTGTTGATCGCGCCAAACCGGCTCTCATTTCCGGTGGTGTTGCTCAATGCTGCCCGTTCATTCCTTATAAAATGCAAGAAAAGAACGGCAAGTCCGAGATTGTTGTCGATATGACTCAGGAATCTGGTCTTGTTCCGGTTCAATCCGCGACCATGATGGACTGGATGAACTACTACAGCTGCAACCTTCTGAACCCGAAAGTTCTTGTCGGTATTTTCGTTGGTGCCATGCTTGTATTCGTCTTTGCCGCCATGACCATGATGGCTGTCGGTCGTGCCGCTTCCGGTATGGTGGAAGAAGTTCGTCGTCAGTTCCGTGAGAACCCGGGCATTATGGAATACAAGGTCAAGCCGGATTACAAGAGCCCGGTGCGAATCAGTACGCAGGCTGCCCAGCGTGAAATGGTTATTCCGTCGATCATTGGTTTGATCACCCCGGTTTTCGTTGGTTTGATCCTCGGCGTTACAGGCGTGATTGGCATGTTGGTCGGTGGTTTGACCTCCGGTTTTTGTGTTGCCGTTTATATGGCCAATGCCGGTGGTGCCTGGGACAATGCCAAGAAGTACATCGAAACCGGTGTTCTCGGTGGCAAGCGGTCGGATGCTCATAAAGCAACCGTCGTTGGCGATACCGTTGGCGACCCCTTCAAAGATACCACTGGTCCGTCTTTGAATATTCTTATCAAGCTCATGAGCATGGTTTCCGTTGTGGCTGCCGGCTTGATCGTGAAGTACAGTCTTGAAGCTTTGGGAATCTTCTGATCCGGCTTTTTAGCCTGGTGAGTTGATTCTGACAGATCAGACAACCTAAGACGAATGGAAGACGCTGTTTTTCCATTCGTTTTTTTGTGCGCCCCCAACAGGGCAGGACCCGACGTTGGCCCCTTGTTCTGTGGTTCTCCCCTCCCGAAAAATCCCAAACGCCGGAAAAATTGGTGTCGCAACACTATCTTGAGACGTTTTTTTTCCCCCCTATCGTTGTTCTTTGCGGATTCGTTCGATCTGTCGGAACGTTTTGACCCAGACAGTGAAGAAGGGTAACGATTTTTGAGCAAAGCAATGAGTTGATTTCAGCGGCCAGATATTCACTCAAGTATCGGGACGGGTTATGGAATGGCAGAGAGTGGATCGCAAGAAGTTCTCCGTTTCGCCCATTAGGTGATTTGAGTTTAATACTCTTCAGATATTTGGAATTCGAAGATACTTTTCGGCTTGCCCTGTTGTATGTGATCATCACGGGCGACTCTGTCTTGATCTGAAAAAACGGCGAAACAGGAAAGAGTCAAAATGCGGCGACTTGATGATATTCGACTTGGCGAAGAATCAAATCATCGCAGCCAGACCGCATCTGTATACAGGCCCGGCTGTGAGACAAAAGCCCGTTTTTTCGAAAGCGTCCATAAACTGAAGTCGCCTGTCAAGCGAGGATTACGCGTTAGAGATTTTGAGCGATAAAAATACGACTGGTGTGGCTGTGCGCTTCCTGGCGATATTCCGGGTGAGCGTTTTCGGTCCAGGTTGAACTGAAGTCGTGACAGACACGGAAACCGCTTTCGATCAGGAAATCAATGAACTCATTTTTCGTTTGGAATCGGAAGAAGAATCGGTTCTGATACATGAATTCATCATGTTCGATCTGCTCCATGTTTTGGCCCGCAATTCCATCTTGCATGTCCGGCACATTGCAGACCAGAAAGCCCCGGGGCTTGATGATACGGTGGAATTCGGCGAGGACTTCGGAAAGGTTCGGCAAGGTTTCTATGACATCGCAGGCCAGAACGCTGTCGAAACTGCCAGCGGGAAAACCGGTAGCGGCCAAGTCGCACAGCTCGGTACGAACATCAGGAAAACTCCGATTCAGTTTGTCGAGCGCATTGCGTGAAGCGTCGCAAGCAATAACACGATCACTGAACTGGAAAAGAAAGGG
>JAQVID010000056.1 GCA_028695865.1 Thermoguttaceae bacterium
CTTAACTTGGCGGTCAACGCGGCGGAAGTCATTCGCAACGACCTTCGTGACCACCGTGGCGATTTTAGCACGCTGGCTTTTCTTTCTTTTAAAGGGGACCCGACCGATACCGTCGCCAACGCGCTTCGCAACAGTATCAATCAGGCCGGTACGTTCGATCTTTGCAACAAGGGCTTTTTTGACAAGATTCGTGATTGTCTTGGCATGCGCGAATATGCCTCGGACAATCCGAAAAATGCCCTTTCACTTGGCAAATGGAAAAAAGCGGACCTCGTTCTGTATGGTACCGTTTTGCAATATGAGATTGTCAATCGCAAAGGCATTCTTGTCGTCGAATACAATTTAATGGAAACGAATTCGGGCTCTGTTCTTTACAATGGAAAATACGACAGTACTGTTTCGGACGATTCGCTTGCCAACGTTGTGACCGATACGGTTCAGACCGTGTTGGGCCAGACGCCGAGCAAGCCCGGTCTGAATCAGTTTCTCGGGTGGATTTTGATCGTCATGCTTCTGCCCATTTTTTCATTCACGTTTTTAATGAACGTGACGGCGAAACGGTCGAACAAAGCAAACGCGATGGCGCTGGGAATTTACACGTTAATCGATTGCCTTTTGGCCTGGATTCTCATGAAGCCGCAATTCGACGGTATTGGTTCCATTGTCATATTTATCCTGTTCTGTCTTGCGGCGTTTTTTTACAATGTAAAACTGATGTCCATTGCGCACAACAAAACGGAGCCGGTTGTCTGACACTCAAGCGGAAGTAATGATTGATAACGAAAAGTCGAAAAAGGAATCAAAACCATGCAAAAGCGAGCGCTTTTAATAGGGATTAACGAATATCCGCTTGTCGGTAATTTAAGTTATGCGAGGCAGGACGCGGAGGCAGTTCGGTCTTCTCTGTTGCAGCATTATGGCTTTACGGAGAACGAGTTGTTTCTCATGACGGAAAACGAACGGGCGGAGCACAATCCTACCCAAAGGTTTATCGAGCGTCAGTTGCGTCATATTCGCGACGCGTATCGTGACCTTGACTTTTTGCTTGTCGGATTTTGGGGACACGGTCTTCTCACGAAAGCGGGGAAACGGTATCTTTGTGCCACGGATACCGACGTGGAGGAGATTGAAACGACGGGCATCTCGTTCGAATTGTTGTGGGACCATCTGACGTCGGCAGGTGCGCAGAATATGTGTCTGATACTCGACTGCTGTCAGAATCATCCTACAGGCCGGGGCACAACGGAAGCGTTTACGGAAGAGGAGAGTGCGTACCTTTCGACAGGCGTTGCAAGAGTGGCTCGCGATGTACTGGCGCGAAAACGGGCCAGGGGCGAACGGGTCACGATTCCTCCGACGTATGCCATTATGAATTCGTGCTCTCCGGGCGAACGTGCGTATGAATGGGAATCGCGACAGCACGGAGTTTTCACGGCCCATCTTTTGGAAGGGATGAGTCAAGGTCTTTCGAGTATAGGACAGTTGGCCCGGTATGTCTCGGAACATGTTCCCCAAACGTCGCAACGGGTACTATACCAAAATCAGACTCCGTTTTTCAAGCTGGAAGGAAGCGGTGATATCGAGTTGCAGTTGAACAAGTCGTCGATTCCGTTGCGGACGACAACACCATCCACCTTGGGAGCGTCGACCGCGCCGTCGTTGGAGGAGGAGACGGACCGAATCTACCGCGAACTTAAAGCGGAGGCGGAACGTTCGGAGCGTGAATCGCAAGCGAAAAAACTTGCAATGGGGCGTCTTGAGCGTGAAAAGGCGGAGTTGAAGCGTCTTACTCGCGAGAGGGGTGACGGGACAAAGGCAGGAGAGTCTAAAACGGTAAATATCAATGGTGCGGAATATATGTTTCGCTGGTGTCCGCCCGGAACGTTTATGATGGGAAGCCCGAAAACGGAGAAAGGCCGCGACAACGACAGTGAAACGCAACATGAAGTGACGTTGAGTCGCGGCTTTTGGCTCTTGGAGAGTGAAGTAACGCAAGAGATGTGGGAAAGTGTGATGGGGAACAATCCAAGCTGGTATTCACCAAGTGGACGTGGAAAAGACAAAGTATCGGGTCAGGATACGAAGAAACTTCCTGTGGAATGTGTGAGCTGGAAAGATTGTGATGAATTCCTTGGGAAGTTGAACACGAACAGTAAAGGGATGAAATTTCGTCTCCCGAGTGAAGCGGAATGGGAATACGCGTGCCGGGCGGGCACGAGTAGCCCGTACAGTTTTGGAGGAGAATTAAACGGAGACAAGGCGAACTGCGACGGTAATTATCCCTATGGTACAACGGAGAAGGGAAAATATTTGAAACATACAAGTGAGGTGAAATCGTATTCACCGAACGCGTGGGGGTTGTACGACATGCACGGCAATGTATGGGAATGGTGTCAGGATTGGTGTGATAAGGAGTACTACAAAGAATCACCGACAACGGACCCAACGGGTCCGGAGAGCGGCTCGGCCCGGGTCATTCGGGGCGGGGGCTGGAGCAGCATCGCCGGGATCTGTCGGTCGGCGATCCGGTACGGGAATGATCCGGGCATCCGGAACAGCAGCCTTGGCTTCCGCTTGGCCTTAGTTCCAAGCAAGTGAGTTTGACGCGAGCGAAGCTCCGCGCCGGACGCGGGACGCGTCCATAGGCCGGAGCGTAAGCCGCGCCAAACTCAAGGCGCAAGTCCGGTAATCTCCCGGGGGATTGTTAAGGGGGCGATCGGTGCCGCGGTCCCCGAAAAGGCGGCCACTCCACCGCGTGAACACTGATTGAACTTTCCACGCGGAAGGTGAAAGCGTCGGGATCGCGGGCGGCCCGACCAATACCATCGAAAAACTCACCGAAAAAGGCCAACGCCCTCATAAACGCCTTGGCGTCGAATCCTCTAGTCCAAAATGCAAATTCTCCAACGACTGGAACGTGAGAATGACGCCGGGAAGTGAATCTGGAAGATGCTTTACCTGCTCTTCTTTGTCATTCTTCTTTGTCATTCTTCTTTGTCACGAGCGGCGGAATACGGACTGCCTTCACCGCGTTCCGAATGGGAAAAATCTTGACCACTAAAAGAAAAAACGAGAAAAAAGGCGTGAAAGCAAGTTTTCGCTTGACACGACGTTCTAAATGAATTAGACTATATGAGTCTTTGCCTGGTGTAGTCATCATGAAAAAGCATTTTGAATATCACATGTAATATAGTATCCCCACAGACTTGTTTTCGCTACCCGACAGCAAGTCACCAGGAACATCAAGCAATCCACCTTGTTCACCCCTTTTTTCTATCGAAAAAGGAGATCGCCTCAGAGTGAGTTGAATAATACCGAAGCAATTCCTTTATGAAGTTCCGGCATATCACCAAGGCAACAGAACTCTGATGAGAGATAAGGTACAGAAGTCGAAAAACCTGTGCCCTAAAGAAAGAACAAAACAGGATGAAACCCGCAACGGCTTTTATCATGCAGAGTACGGCTCATGAATCATTGCTTGCGGTGATTACCACAAGTCAAAAAAATCGATCAACAGGAGGAATAACCAATGGCAAAGCAAGAAGACGGATGGCTCGAATGGGACTTGGAAACGTTCCGGATATTTCTGAAGGGAATATCTGGCGCGAGCAAATTCCAAAGTACCGTGGATAAACTTGCGGCAGACAATCCGGAAGCATTTCAACGAGTAAAATTCGAATACAACCAGTTACACGCAGGCGATACTATCGAAGGCGCGAAACGAATCGCGGACATACGTGCGCGTATCGATCGGGAAAACTACCGTCTGGCCTACTTGCGTGACGACTTGCGTGACGAGGAATTCCGTTCATAATCTTCGTGGCGGGTGCTTCTGACTCAAAGAAACACAAGTGATTTTGGCCGGCCCGCAGCCCCACTGCCGCGATTGTGTCTCATTCCGGAAAGTTGACCGGATGGGACAACATCGCGAAAGAGGGGCGATTGACAAACGACATAGTCTTCTCAATTATTTTGGCCTCTCCACCACAATCAATGGGTGGCATTTGGCTCGGGCAAGTCGCCAATTTTCCCGGAGGACGCGAGGGAAATCGGCGAGGAGCGTGTTCATCAGGTATCTACTTTTCGCTTGCACTTGACCATTTATTCGTTAAATTCAAAATTTGACACCTTTAACGTCTGACAGTTTTCTGATACGGTTCTGACCGTTGATGTTGACAGGCCATTTGGTGCATTGGCTTCGACATCAAGAGAGATATTAACCGTTACCCCATCCACGGTAGTCAGATGGCTTATGACCTCCTCGACGAGCTTCTTAACGTCACGCATGATTCGTGTATTGTCCAATGTTGCCATCATGGAGAAATGTCTGTTTTGGGGCCGATCCTGCTGTGGAGACGCATCGTCGGTCGGTACACTGCTGACCGAATCCGCGGGCAATGACCCGGCTTCTGTTCGGAGGCCTTTCCCTTGCTGCTTATTCAGTCCTGTTTCACTGCGGAGTGACGAAGATACTGTGTCTGTTTGTGCGGACGTTTCTTCGGCTATTTGCTTTTGCGCCAAATCGAGTTTGACCAAAATATCGGAGTTTGCAATAATGCCAACATACTGATTGTATTTGAGGTCAAGGAATCGTTTATCGCTTCGACCAGCGGCCAAGGCAAAATACTCTGTCGAGTTGATTCCGTTTCGAATCGCTTCTTCAAGGACTTTATAGTTGGCCAATCTTGGCAGATAACAGTAAGTACAGAGATAATCCCAAAGTTTCTTAACGTCGATACTGTCACTTTCCTTCCACAAAACTTTGTCGAGTTCCAAGAGAAGCAAAGATGGCGCCCATTGTGTAATAAGCAATCCATTCTGAATCATTTTTTTAGCGGCCTTGGAAACGATATGATCTGTTCCGCCGCTGATTCGGATGGTGTCCCAAACAACAGACTTCATATCGACAGAACGGTCGATATACGGAACAAGCAGCCAGCAGAACGACTCTTTAATGCGCAACTCGACAGTTTCATTACTACGTTTGATATTGTTATCCGTTTCGCGATTTTGAGCGGCGTCAAGGTTTAAATCCGCACTATCGTTTTTAATGGACAGCCATGCCAGATAACGTCGCACTTCCTGATTGAGCGATTTCATCAATTCGTGATCCGGCGCAATAAAGGCAAGCATATTACGATAGATTCGCGGTGAGGTACCACGGTTATTAAGGATATCTTCCGCGGCGGTAATCGCCTGATTCTTTGGGACGGAAGCTTTATATCCATCCTTGGGACAGATAATAACGAGGCGAACGGTCTGGTCGTCGGGCACGTCAAGGGATGTTCCAGGACAGATATGAATACCGCCAAATGGATTTTCTTTACGCAGAGTACGAAGTCGGCGTTCAATCTCGCATTCCATATCGGTAGCTGAAATTTGGGTAGCACGATCTTCGACCGTTTTGCGGAGGGTCGGACGTGTGTCATACCAAAATCGGTCATTGGACGGTGTTGCGTAAAGATACGCCAAAGACGTCGGTAAGGTGTTTAACGCATCATTAAAAACGGCAATACTCTCCCCCGGCTGCGCCACGCCAAGACGGATTCGCGACGCTCCGATTCCACGGACCGATTGAGAACGGTCCGTAGGGGCACTTCCCAGCATGATGGTTCGCGCCACCCGACGAGAGGCAAGCATAATTCCATATCGCTGATTAGACTGATCTTGCTGGTAGGGAATAGCCTTTTTGCCATCGACCTCACGATCAACAATAGCATTCCAGCCTTCCGGCAGATGACGGGTTAATTCGTCGCGAACATTAGGCACGTCCATCGAAAGGGAGCCGGGCATAATCATGGTACTGGCGTCGTTCCTCATCCAAAGTTCGTGAATGACCGCTGCCATCAGGCGCAAAACACCACGTGTCCGTTGAAAGCGTTCGAGTGTTGCCCAGTCTTCGTAAAGGCGGTCAAAGACTTCCGGATGAATGGGATAACAGGAAATCATCCTTTCGCGATATTCCACCGCTCGGCATTCCACCGGAAAATCGGAGGAGTTTTCGTTATACATTTGACTGAATTTACCGCAGACCAGATCGCGAGCTGCCGGGTTCTTACAGTCGAGAAACAGTCTTCTGCGTACGACTTCAAACCCCTCATTAGCGGCGACCGGTTTCCAGATCGACTCCATTCGGCCAAAGGTATGCTCAATGACTTCCAGAGCTTGCTTACCGGCATCCCCGCCGATTTCAATATCGGATTCGGGAATGGAAGCCACGACCAGACTGTTTTTACTGGCGCGGGCAGCCTCGGTAATCTCCTGAATAAAAGTAATAAAATTATCAAAGGAACCAGCAGGGAGATCGTTTACGCCATAGAGTTTTTTTGCATAGGCAACCAGTTCGTCCATAAGAACCATGCACGGCGCGGCAGCGTCAAACAGATTCTTTAACACTTCAGAACCGGGCGAAACACCTTTTTTATCTGCTTCCTTTACATAGTCATAGAGTGAGGCATTCCCGGCGGATTCGGCAAGCTGGGCAGCAATTTCTCCCCATAACGTATTGATGGTAATACCGGGGAAATTTTGTGGACGACGTGATTTTGTCGGATTCAGGGTCGTTCCGACAAGGACAGCAACGTTTGTCTTTGGAAGTGTGGCAACTCCGGCCTGTTCCAGTAAGGGCTTTATGGTCGGTATCTTATCAACAGATATTCTGCCGCGCATCAGATGATAGAGCGCCAGCATACTGTGCGTTTTACCACCGCCGAACGCTGTCTTAAGCTGAACTACCGGTTCACCGTCTTTGCCATTGACTCGTTTGAGCGCATGAACAAGCAGACCGGTCATTCCTTCGGTCAGGTAAGTACGATCAAAGAATTCTACCGGATCGCGGTATTCGTAAGCCCCTTCGCCACGAGCCACCTGGGCAAGATCAGCGGCGAATTCCGCGTTATTAAACCGTCCCTGTGCGACATCCGGGTGCGGCTCAATCACTTCACGCCAGCTTGGAAGTCCCTTGATTCCACAGTTTACACTCTTTTCGGACTTGTCGGTTTTCTGAGCGGAGGCGGGAACAGCTTTGACTATGTTACAGGAACCGTCGGCGGAACCATAACGAGACTGACGCAGCAGAACACGGATTTCCTCCGACCCGTGCGGATCAATCTGCTCGCAAAGACGTGAGAGAGTATCCAGCGCGCGCCAGGTATCATTTTCCGTGAAATCTTCGCTCCCGAGATGGGCTAACCTGTTTCGAACGCCCATCAGTTCTTTGGCCCATGTTCGATAATCAAGCGATAGTTTTTTTCTGAACAGATCGTTCCATTTTCGATCGAACAGCCGCAGACAATTTGCCATGTCAAGGAACTCTTTTAAATGCGGATCGTCGGCTTTGTCCTGCATATCACGCAACTGATCGCTTAGTGTTGTCAAGACCTCATGACGCCAATCGTCTTTATATTCACGGATCATTTCCTGAATAATATAGTCTGCCAAGAGTGGGTGCAGGATGCGAAACCCCTTTTGAACCAATGCATAATTTTCTGCCATGATTTATTCCTCATTTGTATCAAATAAAGTGTGTTGTACCGGTTTGGTATTCTGAAGTTCTGCCGCTTTACTCTGAATTTCGGGCCATGCGATAACCAGCGAGTTATAGGCATAGGCTTCCTGGGCCCAGCCTTTTCGTTCGGCTATGGTGTAAAGACGATAGGCGAGGTCTTTGGCTCGTTCCGCGTTGGAGCCAAACATTGGAGCAATCATCTGTGCGCAGGCGACCACGCCGCCGGACTCCATAGCGTGTGTGAGTTGCTGGGTCAAGAGCCAAATCAGGGATTCGTGTGATTTAACGCTCGTTGGAATTTCGTCGCGCGGCAGCAGACGAACCACGCCTTTTTGTGCATAAAGAACATGGCAAGATTCCAACGGCTTGACGGAGGTGTTTTTCGCGCGGGCCAGCGTATCCGCGTCGCCGAATTTTATCTCGTTAAAAGCGTACTGCGTATAAAGCTCCACACAGAAGCGACTTTCGCGGTCGAGTTCTCCATCCTGTTCGTTAAAGTAGACGTCCAGTTCCTGATTGATGATCTGTAGTGCGCTGCGTACAGACATGGACGTTCCGTCCGCTTCCAAAACTTGCGAATAACGGGAATAGATTCCCATGCCGGGACCAATCGCCGACTGTGCCAGATCGACCGGCGCAAGATTACTGCGCTGGAGCTTTTGCAATGCCGATTTAAGTTCACGCTTCAACTCGGTAACAAAGTTGCGACGCGTCGTCTGCGGCGAGTCTTCAGGACGCTTGCGACAGACTAACACAATTGAGGAAGCAAGAGCGTTCGTGCCCAGTCCCACAGAACGATATGATTGTTCTGTTCTCATTGGCCATGTCCCAGTGATGGAAAAGCCAGCTTTAATAATCGCCGAAAGCATGGTTTCCCAGCCGGGGGATGCTGTTTGAGTATTCTTTTCGCCTTTTTCCGTTTCACTCTGTTTAAAGGCGTAATAAATCGTAACCGGAATATCGTCACGTGTATATTTATTGATTTGTTGGAAGTTTTGGAGCATTCCCGTCTCAAAAAAAACGCGTGCTTTTTCCTTGCTCCCATCATGTCGATAGGGGGTCGCGATCAGTTCCTCCGCTTTCGGAACCAGCATCGTTTTGAACAGTGAGGGATAAGTCTTTTTGAGCGATTGACGTAACCAAACATAAAAGAAATCGGAAAGATCGGCGTAACCGATATTGTCGTAATAAGGCGGATCGGTCGAAACCATGATATTACGCAGACCGTTATCACTTTGGGCATCATATTGTTTGACAACTCCTTTTTCTTTAACCAATGGTAAACGAAGGATGCAATCGCAAATGTATTTTACAATGGACAAGAAACCACCTACAGAATTACCAAGGATATTTGTTTCCGGAAAATCCCATGTCATCGGTATAGCTTGTTTACTAAACAAGTTCATTACTTTTTCATTTGAAATAGACCAACGTGAAACAGCTGTTGAAAAATCACAAAGCCGATCTACAACAAATGCAAGGTAGACGCCAACGGCTTGGCCGTAGGCTTTGGCACCGGTTCCGCCTTCGGAGAGCGGGGTCGGATCGTTGCTCATCCCGGAGGCAATCGCGTCTTTTTCCGCCTGTTTTTGCGCCTTACCCACCAAATTACTAAACGCCATCAGCGCCGTTAACTGACGGTTCGTAAAGAGGTCGGAAAAATGAGTTAAACCATATAATGGAGTCCAAAGCGCGCGGCGATCGCCCCCTATTTCACCGGTTGGAGAATTATCTGGCTTATTAACATTAGCAGCATTTATTTGTCCAGCGTCAGGCGGAAGATAAATTCGACCGTGTTTTCCTTCAGCCACTACCGCCATAAGCGTTGAGCCCATCCGCTTATTTTGTGCTTCACTTTTAATATAATCAGAGGGGACTGAATTACCACATAGAATACACTTAAATTTTGCCCCTCTTGCCGTTTTAGACGACTCTGGCGGTTCACCTTCTCCGGTTTTGACATTAAACGAGATTGATTTACTTTTATAATCTAAAACAGGCTCAATCCACGCCTCTTTTCCCTTTTTTTTAGATAAGACAAAGCTGCTGGCCAGCGGCATTTCGCAACCGCAGGCGGGATTGGGGCATTTGACTGTTCGTGCCCAAATCCACGCAATGACTGTCATATCTTGCCCAGCTTGACCCCCCCCCCCCCCGCAACCTATCTTCCGGAGCAGAGACTTTGGGGTAAAGGTGTCCGATTTTCTTGAACGCTTCCTCTTTCATCCACTGGCCGTAATAACGAACATCGGCGGCCAGCCCTTGCGCTGCAAACCAGGTTCCCGCCGCTTTTTCCTTTCGATCTTTGGGATTCACCGGGTCTTTGTCCGCGAAAATCGGAGGAATCTCAATCATCGCCTTATTGATCATGACGGCGACCGGATTTAGATCGCACGCGTGAGCTTCCAGTCCGAGTCGCTGCGCTTCCAGCGGAATCGCTCCGCCGCCCGCGAAAGGATCTAAAAGAGGAGGCGGATTCCCGTCGGTCGATTTCATGATCTCCGCCTTCGCCGCCGCCAGAACTTCTTGATTATTGGAATTCTCCCAAACGACCAACTGTTCCAATATTCCAAACAGCCGCAGTCGTTCGGCGGTCTGCGCTTCCTCGGTCGGAAATTCCTCCGGATGAGAAGACGGGTCGTCAACCAGCGATGCCCAAATAACCGCACGAGCCGCCGCCAGGGGACGTCGCGCCCACCATAAATGAATTCCTCTCGGGTGTGGACCAATTCCGGGCATCTTTTCATATGCCGATTCCGCGTTAATTTTTTCAAGCGGCAGTGCCACTTCAATGAGTTTCTTCTTCATAATTATGTCTTTTCTCTTGTTGCAAGAGGAGTTCCGAGTTGTTGGTTAAATCTGTAATGTTGAAATTAATACTTGTCGCGCTGAAGTCAGGACGT
>JAQVID010000057.1 GCA_028695865.1 Thermoguttaceae bacterium
TGGCGGCAAGCTTACGTCGTATTTCCAGAGCCTTGGTATTTTCCGCTTCCGCCTCTGCGCAACGTTTCGTATTCTCATGTAAAACGCCAAGCTTATACAGCGTATCCGCAACGTCCGGTAAATACGCTTCGGGATTTGTGGCGGCAAGCTTACGTCGTATTTCGAGAGACTCGGTGTATTCCGTTTCCGCCTCCGCGTAACGATTCGTAGCCTTATGTAAAACGCCAAGATTATACAGCGTATCCGCAACGAGTGATAAATACGCGTCCGGACTTGTTGTGGCAAGCTTACGGTGTATTTCGAGAGCTTCGGTGTATTCGCCTTCCGCTTCTGTGTAACGTTTCGTTTGATAATGCAAATACCCCAGATTATACAGCGTTTCCGCAACGCGAGGTAAATACGCGTCCGGACTTACGGCGGCAAGCTTACGTCGTATTTCCAGAGCTTCGGTGTATTCGCCTTCCGCTTCTGTGTAACGTTTCGTTTGAGAATGCAAATCCCCCAGATTATGCAGTATCTGCGCAACGCCTGGTAAATACGCGTCCGGACTTACGGCGGCAAGCTTACGTCGTATTTCCAGAGCCTCGGTGTATTCGCCTTCCGCTTCTGTGTAACGTTTCGTTTGAGAATGCAAATCCCCCAGATTATGCAGTATCTGCGCAACGCCTGGTAAATACATGTCCGGATTTGTGGCGGCAAGTTTACGGGAGATTTCCAGAGACTCGGTGTATTCGCCTTCCGCCTCGGCGTAACGATTCGTAGCGGAATGCAAAATCGCCAAGATAACCAGCGTATTCGCAACGCGAGGTAAATACGCGTCGGGACTTGCGGCGGCAAGCTTACGGTATATTTCGAGAGCCTCGGTGTATTCGCCTTTCGCCTCTGTGTAAATTTTCGTTTGAGGATGTACATTCGCCAGATTATACAGCGTATCCGCAACGTACGGTAAATACGTGTCCGGACATGCGGCGGCAAGCTTACGGTATATTTCGAGAGCCTCGGTGTATTCGCCTTCCGCCTCGGCGTAACGATTCATATCGGAATGCAAAATCGCCAGATTCTGCAGCGTAGCCGCAACGCGTGGTAAATACGTGTCCGGACATGCGGCGGCAAGCTTACGTCGTATTTCCAGAGCCTCGGTGTATTCGCCTTCCGCCTCGGCGTAACGATTCATATCGGAATGCAAAATCGCCAGATTATGCAGCGTAGCCGCAACGTACGGCAAATACGCGTCGGGACTTGCGGTGGCAAGCTTGCGGTAGATTCCCAGTGCTTTTATATTCCCTTGTTCGTCGATGGAGAATTGGTTGATAGTGGAGGCGAAATACGCAAGAGTAAAATAACTTGTTGCCTGTTCTTCCTCCGATTTCGATGAGACATCCAATTCAAAATATTGTTCCAGTTTATATTCCGCTTTGAAAAGACGATACCAATAGGCGGTAAAATCAGGATTTGGGAACATTCTGTTCAAAACGTCAAAGTCCAGAAGTGCTTGATTCAAACCGGGAAGATCGTTCAGAACGTTGTATTGGTACGGGACTTCTTCACAATAACGCGTCAGATTGCCGGACTTCTGGAAATAATTGATCATTTCGCGACGCGCGGATTCCAAACCATTCTTATAACGTTCCATTGCCGCCTCTCGAATCAGACCGTGCGCAAAATCATTTAAACCGGCGCGGACGATAAAATGACTGTCCAGCGCATAGGCAACCTGCTGCCAATCGAACAACGTACAATCGGGAACGATCGCTAATAATTCCTCATTGGAAAGACCATATCGCGATGCCGCCAATACGGTGAGGAACGAGGAAACCGGTTTCTCGCCAAAATTCTGCTCCAGACGCTCCAGAACCTGGGCAAAAAAGGCAATTTCGCTGTCGGCGGAAAGATACCAGTTGATTCGCGCATCCAATTCTTCATGCGAACCAAAAACGCAAAGTTCGTCTAACAGTGTTCGAAGAACCATCGGACTGGAGGTAATCCCGCAGCTTGCGATTCGATCAATCTGGCCTGGCAAGAGACTCCGTTCCCGGTCTTGCAGGAATTGAACGATAATCTCTTTGCGCTGGTCAACCGTTAACGGAGCAACATCCATCGACTCAAAATGACGGCGTTTGAATACCTCCATCGTTGGATCATCCGACCAGGTTGAGCAGATGAGCTTTACATTGTCGGGCAGTAACGGAATCCAGTTGAGAAGTTTGTAATTACCTGTACTGGGAATCTGATTCATTCCGTCGATAAGAAGAACGAGTTTCCTGCCCGGATTCTTACGGTACCAATCGACAAGGGCGTTTCCAAATTCGTTGCGAAGCTCGTCGAGTGATTTCGATATGTTTCCTGTTAAAAGCTTGTTTTCTTCTTTCGGTTGCATTATTTCCGAATCCGGATTCAGTTGCCCAATAAGAAATTTTAATATTTCTTCCGGATAGTCGCTCCGCGGGCTTGCGCCGACAAAACAGGACGCAAACGACAAATCGCAGCGCGAGCGCATCCAGTTGGCCAAAAGCGCAGACTTGCCGTTGCCGGCTAATCCTGTAATGACCAGATTCTGTGACGAACCGTCCGCGAATATATTGAGGCGGTCGAAATCGGAATCGCGACCAACATACAAACGTGTCCGATAACGGGCAAAGGCATTCTGCTGTAATTGAAGATTCTCGAATTCAGTCAAGCCTTCACCGGGAAAAAGTTCGTCGACCAACTGAATCACTCTGTGATAAACCTGTTCGTCGAGATCCTCAAGAGAAACATATTGCCCGACCGGATATTTATCCTGCGACTGAATCTCCGATTTGAGCTTTTCGAGCTTTTCATAAGCTTCGGTTCCAGGCTGTTCCTGAAATTCGTTTGGTGTCGGCATTTCTTCCGAACGAAGCCAGAAAGCGGCGTTCATCGGTTCCGATTCGCGCAGAACGCCGTATTGCATTTCGACTTCGGTGATACTCAGTCCCTGTTGAAAATCGGGTTCGACAAAAGGAAAATCGAATTTCATCCCGGGATTATTGTTGAGTTCGATTTTATCAGGCGTCCAGCCATAACGTTTGCCCAACAGACCGATAAAAAACGGTTTGCTCCGCTTAATCGACTGCAGACAGACTTCGGCGACTTTACCGGATTGTGATTGCTCTTCCGTGATTCCCCAGCGAAGGTCCAACGGAATAAAATAGACGTTCTTTTCACTGCAATATTTCTGAATGCGGGGAAAGGTTGTCTCCATAAGACAACTGCGTTCGGCGGACATGTCTCTAAACGTGGAAGAGACAAAAACTCGAATCGTTCGATCCAATCGCCATTCCGGAAGATGTGTAACTGACATAATAATATTTCCTTTACGATAAAAAGTTGTTTTGCGGCTTTCATGTGAAAACCTTTTCAATGTTTCCCCGCGTTTTCAATTCGTCCACTAAACATATATGACGGGAAGCCGGGACACCCAAGGCATTTTAAGGGGTCGTTTATTTTAAGGAGTTTTATTTTAAGGTTTTAAGAGATCGGAAGTGAATGGTACTTGGACAAGTTTTCGTCCACTAAATATATATGACGGGAAGCCGGGACACCCAAGGCATTTTAAGGGGTCGTTTATTTTAAGGAGTTTTATTTTAAGGTTCTAAGAGATCGGGAGTGAATGGTACTTGGGCAAGTTTTACGCGTACCTCTAGCACAAAACAGATTCTGTTAAGACAAAAAACATATATTTAACGAAGATTTCAAATATCTTTTGAAAAAAGTGGAGCACGGCCTTGCTTTGCTCGATCATTAAAGTATGTGAGGTCTTCCTTGGGTATGAAGTCAAATATAGAGCCGGGGAGGGCCTCATGTTTTTTCCATCGATCCCGGAAGTTTCAAGCTTGGATAACCCGCTTGCGTCTTGCCAATTTTGGGGAGATTCTGACGAGGAAGATCGCGTTTTGAATGCTCTAATGATTCAAGACGTGCTGGACGACGCAAATCGCGATTTCGGACATCGTGATCATTCGATTTTCACCCCATTATTTGTTCTTAAGGGGGGCTTTTGTCCGAAAGGTTTCATACCGGAAGCATAACGTAGCCCACTTGAGGGCAATCTCATAATAAAGTAATCACAAGAAAAACGACGACAATATAAAATAGAGGCACTGTAATAAAACTGTCGGCTTGAATGGCAATCATTTTTATGTTATAATAACAGTAATATGAAACGGGAAACAAAGAGGACACCTGTTTTAAAAATCACGCTCCTGATTTCACTGAAGCGTCTGGATTACTGCCAAGTGCCATTCACTCTCGATCTCTTTAATCTCTTTCCTGCCGTGGTAGCCTTGCAAAGTCGTTTTCCATTCGTTATAATGAGATTTAACGGGCACAGGACTCCGGAAAAAGTCTCGTGTTCCCGAATACTACACGGGTTAATAAAATTGTGTAACAATATTTTTGTTGAGTTAGTAGTACAAAAGAGAGGAAAATCGTTTGAGTAGCACATCCGAAACGCGGGATTTTTTGCCAGACCCGCTTAATATATTGGTCGTTGACGACGAACCGGCACATGCGGAGGTGGTCGCCGACGCTTTGGAACGCATCGGGGCACGAAGCGTCATTGTGCATTCCGAAAAGGAAGCTCTGGAGCAACTTGCGCAACATTGCTTTGACGTTGTCGTAACAGACCTTATGCTCGAACATGACGACGGCGGAATTACGGTTCTCAAAGCGGCCAAGGCCGACAGCTCGATTACGGAAGTTATTGTGATGACCGCGTATTCGGGTATTGAAACGGCGGTGGAAGCAATGCGTCAGGGGGCGTTCAATTACTTGCAAAAGCCGCTCGATATCAAGCAGCTTCGCGCCATTGTGGAGAAAGCGGGCGAAAGTGCGCGACTGCGCCGAATCAATCAGGAACTCAAACAGCGTTTGGATGAAAAATTCGGATTCGACGGCGTGATCGGACACGCTCCGGAAATGTTGCGGATTATCGAGCGTTTGCGACGTATTGCTCCGACCGATTCGACCGTTCTCATTTTGGGCGAGACCGGTACCGGTAAAGAACTTTTTGCGCAGGCTCTTCATCAGAACAGTACGCGAAAAAAGAAACCTTTTGTCGCGTTCAATTGTGCGGCGCTTACAGAAAACATGATAGAGAGTGAATTGTTCGGACATGTTAAAGGAGCGTTTACCGGAGCTACCCAGGACAGAATCGGCAAATTCGAATTCGCTAACGGTGGAACGGTGTTTCTCGATGAAGTGGGCGACATGCCCCTTTCGACCCAGGCCAAGATATTGCGAGTGCTTGAGGAATCGGAAATTACCCGGGTAGGGTCAAACGATGTTATTAAGGTTAATGTCCGTGTTATTTCGGCGACCAATCGCAATTTGGAAGAAGAAGTCGCCAATGGACATTTTCGACTCGACCTTTATCATCGCCTGAAGGTGATTACGCTTCAGATTCCGCCCCTTCGCGACCGTGCCCAGGATATTCCGGTGTTGCTTGATCATTTTCTCAAAATGTTTGCTCGTAAAGATCACAAAACGATTAAAGGCGTTACTCCTGCGGCCAGACGGATTTTGTTCGCTTATGATTGGCCCGGGAACGTGCGCCAATTGAGAAACGCCGCGGAAAGTATGGTTGCTCTCGATATTGATGAATTGCTCGACGTTGACGATTTACCGGACGAACTGGTTGCCGCGGTCCCGCCGGGCACGGACAGTTTGCCTCCGGGGGGAACCATACCATATACCAATGATCCGGCGACACTCCTGTTTCCGCTGGTGGGCCATTCGCTGGCCGAAATAGAACAGGAATTTATTCGACTGACACTTAGCGCCACCGGGGGTAACCGCGAGGAAACGGCGACCATGCTCGGTATTGGCGAAAGGACTTTGTATCGCAAGATAAAGGAAATCGAGGAATCTTCCTCACAACCCAACGAAAAGGACCCATCATGAAACGAATTTGTGTGCTTACCGCGGCTGTTTTTGCGGCTTTGTTGCTTACCGCGACCGTTTCGCTTCAGGCAGACGAACCTGTCCCGCAAGATGTTACGAAAACGATCGAATTGTTCAATGGAAAAGATTTATCCGGTTGGTATGTTTTTCTGAAAGAGCGTCAAAAGGGCGAAGACCCCAATAAGGTTTTCTCTGTTCAAGACGGCATGATTCGAATTTCCGGTCAGGAATACGGCGGGATCGTTTCAGAGCAGGCTTACAAAAATTATCACGTTATCGTCGAGTTCAAATGGGGAGAAAAGACTTGGGGTACCCGGGTAGACAAGGCCAGGGACAGTGGTTTGCTCGTTCATTCGTTTGGTGAAGACGGTGCCTTTGGCAAGTGCTGGATGTATTCTATTGAAGCCAATATTATCGAAGGGGGTATTGGCGATTTCATTGTCGTGGGAGACGGCGGCGACCGGTTTTCGTTGACCGCGGAAGTTGCGGCCCAAAAATCGACCAAAAACGCCTATATTTGGCAAAAGGGTGGAAAGCCGGTGACGATCAGTCGCGGTCGCGTCGATTGGTTCAATCGTGATCCCCAGTGGGATGGCTCGTTGGGGTATCGCGGAAAGAATGAAGTCGAAAAACCGCATGGACAATGGAACAAGCTTGAACTCATTGCCGATGGCGATAATATTACCGTCATCCTCAACGGCGTTACGGTGAATCAGGCCTCCAAGGTCAAACCCAATGCCGGTCGTATTCAGTTGCAAACCGAAATGGCAGAATTGTTTATCCGTCGCGTGACTCTCCAGCCGGTCAAAAAATAATGAATCATGTTCGCGCGAGCTTTGACATTTCACCACGACAGATTGCCAAGAGTGTTTGTCGCCAAGAGTGTTTGTCGTCAAGAGTGTTTGTCGTCAAGAGTGTTTGTCGTGTTCGCGCAAGAGACTTATACCGGTTTACTTGAGTTTTTGTGTTGTGTGGTCAGAATCCCCCGTTTTCCCAAGGTCAACGGGGAGCGAATTGCTGAAAAATCGAAGTAATCGGTAGTATCAATGACCCAAAGAACCAAAAATTTTTTGGTTTGCAATTCCGGACTCATTTCGGGCCCGGAAAACCATGTATTTTTATTGAAAGGAATGACTCCATGAAAAAGACTTTGCTTCTTACCGCTTTGGTCGCTTTTGTCGCGATCATGGCTTTTGCCGCTCAAACCAATGCTCAGGACCCGGAGCCCAAAACAGTAACCGAAAAGATCGAATTGTTCAACGGCAAAGATTTGTCCGGTTGGTATGTCTTCATGAAAGGGTGCAAGAAAGGCGAAGACCCTGATCATGTATTTACCGTTCACGATGGTATGATTCATGTCTCCGGTAACGGATTGGGCGGTATTACTTCAAATGAAGCTTTCAAAAATTACCGTATGATTGTCGAGTTCAAATGGGGAGAAAAGACATGGGGACGCCGCGTGAAACGCACTCGCGACAGCGGCCTTTTGTTCCATTCGGTTGGTAAGGACGGAGCTCACGGCGGTATTTGGATGTACTCGATTGAAGCCAATATCATAGAAGGCGGAGTGGGCGATTTTATTGTCGTTGGCGACCGGACAGACAAGTTTTCGCTGACCGCGGAAGTCGCTCCGGAGAAATCCAAAAAGAATGCCTATATTTGGCAAAAAGGCGGAAAGCCGGTAACGGTCAATGGCGGTCGAGTCGATTGGTTCAATCGCGATCCTGAATGGGAAGATGTTATAAATTTCCGCGGGAAGAATGATGTTGAAAAACCCCACGGGCAGTGGAATACACTTGAAATTGTTGCCGACGGCGACAAGGTAGACGTCTATGTCAATGGCACTCTTGTCAATCAAGCGATCAACGTCAAGCCGTGTGGTGGTCGTATTCAGTTGCAGACTGAAATGGCCGAAATTTTCTATCGTCGCGTAACACTCTTGCCGCTTAAGAAATAAGGGTGGAATCTGATTCCTGCAAGAGCGAACAACAGTATGAGGACAAGTATGCAAAATCAAAAACTTTTGGTGTACGGATTGATCGTTGCGACTGCGGCGATTTTCTTCGGTTTTTCAACTGGGTATACTCAGGAAACGAAAAAAGTGTTCAAAGTGGGTACGGCGATTGTCGATACTTCGCCTGTCGAATTCCCCATGATGCTCGACGGAGGCTTTGTCCTGCGTCCATCGAAAAAAGTTCAAGACCCGCTGAACGTCCGTGCTCTTTGTATGGACGACGGTCAACATCGTTTTGTGATTGCCGTACTCGATGCGGTAGGCATACCGGAATCAATGGTGGACCAGGCCAAAGCGATTGTCAAGAAAAAGACCGGGCTTCCTCCGGAGCAAATCTCGATTTCAACAACGCACTGCCATTCGGCGCCCGCTCTTCGCTTTGAATCGAACGAAGAAACCGGCCGCTATGTCAAAGGACTTGCCGACAAAATCGCTTCAGCGATCATTCAGGCCCAAGCCAATCTTCAGCCGGCCCAAGTTGGCTGGACGACCGGACGCGAACCGCGATTCGTCTTCTGTCGTCGTTTTCTCATGCAGCCTGGTACGGCAACCACTGAACCGGTTGCCTTTACCGGCTCCAAGGGCGACATTGCCATGATGAACCCTGGCCGTTGCAACCCGAATTCGATTACGCGAACAGGCGTTCCGGACCAAACCGTTTACCTCCTTGCCTTTCAGACATTGCAGGGGAAGCCGTTGGCCCTCTTCTCGAACTACTCGACGCATTACGCAGGGGTTCGAGGTAATGTCATGTCTGCCGATTATTACGGTGTCTATCGCAATGCCATTGGCAAGCTGATCGGTGCCCCGGACAATTTCGTCGCGATCATGAGTAATGGAACCAGTGGCGATACGAATTGCATCGACTTTCTGAAGAAGGCCGAAGATCAAAAGTATGACATTGACATTGTTGGAAACGGTATGGCTCAAACGGTTGCCAAAGCGTATGCCAAGATCAAGTTTGTCGATTGGGTTCCTTTGGCTTATGAACAACGCGAAGTAACGCTCAAAATTCTCAAGCCGTCTGCCGCCGACGTCGCCGAAGCCAAAGCCTACTTCGTCAAAACGAAGAATCCCGAAATGAAGCTTCGCAATCGTACCGACTTTTACGCGGAATCGACCGTCTTGCTCGAAACCATGCCGAACGAGAAAACATCCAAACTGCAAGCGATTCGAGTAGGCGATTTGGGAATTATTACCATGCCGTTCGAAGTCTACAGTTTTACCGGGCATGATATTCGCGCTAACAGTCCGTTTGGAACGACTTTCGTCATTTCACTGGCCAATGCCTGTAATGGTTATTTGCCCACAGCCGATGCCTTTTCGGTGGGCGGTTATACGACTTGGCGAAGTGCCCGACGAAATACCGGACCGGAAGCCGAACCGATTGTTCGGGCAACCGCGCTGGATATGTTGAGACAGCTTGCCAAATAGTACCAGGTTACGGCAAGCAGCCGTGTACGAGACAAGCACAGATTTTTTCGGATGCCCGGGAGCTTCCGGGTGTCCGGATTGCCTGTTACGTCGTGTGCCACTCGACGCGGTGCGATTCCCGGACTTTCGGCGGTTCCATTTTTTCCAAAAGTCGAACGATGACCGATTCCGGGACAACGTTTTTCCGATTCATGTTGCGTCGCAATGTTTCTGACCAACTTGTTTCCAAAAAGACAACGCGAACGGACGCGCCATAGTCGAGGCAGAGTCGAATAATTGGATTTCGCGTGAATGGTGTGAGATTCGTTGCGTTCCACACAAAAGGCGTTTTTGCTCGCAAATATTCTTTAGCTTTATCTCTTGCACAAAGCAGAACCGGGGTTTGTTCCGCTTCCGGAGAAATGTGAAGTTTTTCCCGAATTTTATCGAGTGAAATAACCGGGGAGTCAAAGCCATGCGTTTCAATCAAGTGATCTTTGCCTGTTCCGGGCAGGCCGGCCAGAAGAACGATTTCCCCCCAGGTTTCGTCATAAAGATCGATAAGAGGTGAATCAATCCGATCAGAGAAATAGGCCAATCGCGATATATCAGAAGAAAAGGTATATGGAGCGTCATAACATTTATTGTCTTGAGCACTCACACGAAACAGTTCAAGAAGTTCCATGGACGAATCAATATTATCGGCAACGCGTCCTGTCACATCGGCTTGGACGAGAGTCGCCAAAAGTCTGTTCGTAAAAAGTTTGACCGTGTCGCCATCGGAGGCCGAACGCAACACGGAAAAACCGGGTCGCGGCTCTTTGAGTAAAGGTATCGGATTGGAATGAAACCCGATCAGCGAGCAAATTGTCTCGCGAAACTGCTGTTTGGCGGGTGTACCGGCCAAGCTGAAT
>JAQVID010000058.1 GCA_028695865.1 Thermoguttaceae bacterium
CCAAAGCTCGAAGCAGAGCACAGGTCGTTGTCGTTTTTCCGTTGCCCGCGGGACCTGTTACCAGAATGGCGCCGCTTGTCTTTTGGATCGCGTGACTCAACTCCTTGAGTATGAGCGGAGAAAATCCCAATTCGAGCGGGAGCAAAAACCGGTTGCCTTCGGAAAAAAAACGGCCTACAATTCGTTCGCCGTACAGCGAAGGAGCCGTACTGATTCGGATATCGCGATCGACGAATTGGATTTGCCCTTTGCGGATGCGCCCTTCTTGCGGTTCGTCTGTTTTGTAAGTCGTCAGGTTGGCAAGTATCTTAATGCGGGCGGCGATTTGCTGTACATTTTCAAGCGGCAAGATTCCAATACTGTAAAGAACGCCGTCCAGACGCATGCGGACATCGACGCCCATCCGACTGGGCTGAAAGTGAACGTCGCTGGCTCGCCGTACGGACGCTTCCTGAATAATTCGCTGAATCATAAGAACGATAAAGTCTTCTTTGGTCGCTTTTGCCTGCGCGACCCATTCGAGAAATGCTTCCTGTAAATTTTGGTTACTGGGTGCCATGATACTCCTTCCGTCGTATAGTTTTCGAGTCGCGGGCGTCCGTTCAGGCCGGATCCTTTGGAGTCCGATTGGCAGTCTGTCGCCCGCGTTCTGTCCTCTTTTTGTTTGTACCTTGTTTGTTTTGCCTGTTTGTTTTTGTTCCGATTTTTGTTTTTGCCCTCTGGTTGCGGGCCGTTACGAATAACCACCGCCGGCGCGGTAAAGGAGAATAACCCAATGATCCAGGAATCTGTCGCTTATCTCACTTGCACCACGTCAAGTATGGAACCTCACTTGCCGGACGACGACATGGTCCGCGTAAGATCGACCTCCGTCCGCGGGTCCGTTTCCGGCCGCGTTTCGGTTCTGGGCGATTACGCTGATGGTCCTTATACCCGGCACGAGGTCTCGGACGCCCGGGAGCTTGCCGGCGCACTCGACCTGTACAAACTTGTCCACCGCCGCTGTTACCTTACCTTCGAAGAGGTCATAGGCGTTCTTCATTCGCTTGGGTATACAAAGCAATAGCACCGACTAGCGGGAACCGGCCTCGACGCGGTACAGGCTTGTTTTTGTCCGAATAATCATTGCTCCGTCTGCAACGGCAGGCGTGCCCATGCAGCCGCTGTCCAGCCGGTTCGACTCCAGGACGCGGCACTCCTTGGGATCGGCGGCGACGATGGTCGTTTTTCCTTTGTCGTCGAAGAAGAAAACTTTACCGTCGCCGTGCAGGGGACTTGCCCAGTGATTCCCTCCGATTCGCTTTTTCCAGACAGTCTTTCCTGTCTCAAGCGAAATGCAGTATATGGTTCCTTTTCCATCCGGTCCGTAGAGGTAGTCGCCCGCGACCACGGGAGTGGGGCACGCGGCGATATTCTGACCGTTCTCCCAATAAATCTGGTCTTCGCGAACGAGTCCTTTTGAACGCATATCAATCGCAAACATGACCGCTTTCTGAAAACATGAATTGACGATAACCCGATCTTTCCAGAGTCGCGGCCTCATGGTACACGTCTGTGCCTGACACGGAAATTCAAACCGCCAAATTTCGCGACCGGTATCAGGTTCGTATGCGTAGGCCGCTCGGGACGCTTCGCTCAAAAGATAATCGCGTCCCTCGAACGCAAGGACGGTACTCGAACAAAAGCCTTTGCGAATAATGAGCGGGTCTTCGTGAAAATTGACACTGCGATCGGTTTTCCAAACGGTCTTTCCGGTCTTGCAGTCAAGGGCAATCATGAATTGTTTGTCGCCGCCGTCGCAAGTCAGAATGAGAAGACTTTTTGCCGCGTCTTGGCCCGTTTTGTTGGAGGCGGGCTTATTGGGGTTGGACTTATTGGGGTTGGACGCCGTCGGTTCGTAAACAGTCGGCGATGATCCAAATCCTTCGAACGGAAGCCAGACGAAATCGTTGCGACGCCAAATTTCACGGCCGCTTTTCCTCTCAAGACAAACGGTGCCCACCGCGCCAAAATGAACGAAAACATGTTCTCCGTAAATGACCGGTGTGGGCGAAGCAAATGAATTCGTTCGATTGCATTTTTCGACCTCCTTGACTTTGAACAAAAGAATATCATGAATCTTTTTGCCCGATTTTAAGTCATAGCACAAAGCGCTGCGAGTCTTGCCGTCTTCCGATGCCGTCGTCATCCAAATTTGCCCGGAAGCGATGACCGGCGAAGACCAGCCGCAGCCGGGGACCGAAACTTTCCAGGTGATATTCTCGTTTTCGCTCCAGTGAAGAGGAATTTGTGCCGCGTCCGCGGAATCAATTTGTCCCAATCCGCCCGGTCCCAGAAACTCCGGCCAGGAATCCGACGCGTGCGCACTCGCCCCAAGGCAACCGATCCACAGCAATACAGCGGCGATGGTCTTTGCGCACAATAACATTCTAACGGTACAGGCAATTCGATAGGCTATGGTCATAAGGGGCTCCTGTTGTACGGTCTGAATACTCCCGCCTTTTCGGGGAAACAGGGAGTGAATGAGGGAAAAATGAAATATCCGCAGCGAAAAAGGAAAAACCCTGTCGTATGACGACGGGTTTACCTTGAGCCAATACGCAAGTCGTCATGCATCGAAAGTACTCTTGAAAAACAAGTCGGGTTGACGTGTGAAAGCGTGTTGCTTTCAAGCTGCTTTTGGGTTGCTTTCGAACATGAAACAGGGAACTTTTCGAGGGGGGAGTTCCCTGTTCGTGATTGATTCCGTTCGTCGTGCCTTCGCGACGGGTTTGCAAGCCGGACAGAGGTCAATCGTTCTTCCGTTTGCGTTTTATTTGCCGATCAGCAAGGGTTTGATTTTGGCGTAAGGAACGAACGAAAGCGTTCCGGGAGGATCGACCTTCGAATTCAAAAGGCCCGGGAACGGCCAGTCGAAATTGGCGAAAATAATCTTGCCGTCGAACAGAACCGCTTCACAAGGCTGGTCGAGTTCGCCCTTATTGCCGTCGGTATCGCCGTTTTTGAGAACGATAAACGGTTTGACTTGTCCCCCTTTTTTGCATGGAGCAAAAGCCCAAATCGCGTTATTGACCGAGTCGTCGATGATAATCCGATTGGTACCCGGGTCGTAACAGATTCCGTCACAGCATTCCAGACGAATCCCTTGCCATGGCCCGAAATCGCAACCGATCTGGTGGAGCGCGTCGAATACATTGCAGACGTTTTCACGTTTATACTCGCCCTTTTCATTCGGCCAGGCTCCGTAAAGAAAACCGTTCCCGAAATTGCCGAACCAGACCACGCCGTTCTTGTCGACCGTAATGCCGTCGCAACCGGTGCCGTCGCCGCGTCCGAGCTTGACAACCTTTTCGAAAGCAAGGCAATGAGGATCGTTCGGCGATGATTTGATATGAATCGCCGGAGCACCATTGCGACCGGCTTTCAGAACTTCCGCGGCATCGAACACGAACACGCCTCCGTATCCGGCAATATTCGGGTCGTCATTCTTCAGGTCGAACGCTGAATCGGTATAGAACATTTTACGACCGCTCCAAACAATCCCATTAGCAAGTTTAAAACCTTCGACGACGGTTTCAACTTGTCCGGTCGGAATACCTTTTTCATTCAAAACGACACGGAGAATACGCGAGCAATTGTTTTTTGTATGAAAATATTGGTTGTCACACACGTACAAATGACCATCCGGCCCGCAATCCAGGCCCATCGGGCCGCATTGACCGGTAACCGGGTGCACCGGATACTCCAAAACGCGGGTAGCTGTTCCATCTTTGGCGATTGTCAGAAGATATCCGCCTTGCGCTGAATCGGCTTTGACGTTGTTTTTGTCCATTCGACTGAAATTGGGGACATTCAGATAGAGAATACCGGTCTTATCACCGATGGTCATTCCGTCGGGATTATAATATTGGGCCCCCAAATTTGCGAACAGGGAGGTTTGCACCATAGTACTGTCCGCACCGTAAAAAAACGGTGTTATGCCCAAAAAAAGGACGATAGACCAAAGAGCAACATTCGTTTTCACATCAATACCTCATTGGATTAGTTGTTATTCGAGTAACTGTCCGAAACCGGCCTTGCGCCAGTTCATACGAATTTACCAGAAATATCACAGAAAGTCAACACCTCAAAAAACGGAGTTTGTGAAGCGGTGTTCGTGTGAGTGATCTGTTGACCGAATTGGGATACTTCAGTACGGAAAACGCGAGTTCTTAACAGATAAGTGCGCTTATTATCATATTCATTGAGACGCCTGCCAAAAGGGGGTGTTTTTGTTCCTTTTGTCAGGATTGGCCAACAGCATTCATTTCGTTTGTGCTTTGCGGTGCCGGCGATTTTGAGTCGTCGGGAATTGCAAGTTTTTTCTTTTGTGATTCCCAACTTCCGTCGGCAGGATTCAAACCGTTGGACGCGGCGGTGGTTTTGACTTCGATTTTGGCGATTTTATTCCCTTCACTTGTCGTGATACTTTGATAATAATGTATTCGCACCGGCATGCCTTCTGTAATGATATTGCCTTTTGTGTTGCCAAGCGACATTCGCGGGGAAAAACTCAGACCCCACGCGCCGCTGATGATCTCGAATTTTACATTGTTGACATTGACTATATCGCGGGGCGTTCTTTCTGTGCGGATATGTTTGCACCGTGCTTCGCCTTCCACGACAAAGCATTGACCTGCCCGCAATTGCCGTAATGCGGCAACATCGTCCATGAGAGTTATGCCGAAAAGACAGAATAAAACAATGACCGCGACAAGTCCCGTCAGAATAGAGAGAATCATGACAAGTATGGTTTGTTCTTTACTGATTTGCTTATGAGTCGGTTCCCGGTATTCCTTGAGGAATCCGCGAAACAGGCCAACGAATACGGTGATAAAAAAAGCCAAAATACAGAATACCTTGATAAAAAACGCGTTGGTCAGCAGCGACATTTCAAACACGGTGACATAAGGACCATCCGTTGCCACCGGGGGGGACGCTGCTTGTCTGGCAAGAAAAACCGCCAAAAGAATGAATACCAGCGCAATGATAAAAACGGACGCAATGGTCGCGAATCCTTCGGGCAAGATTTTCCATTTGGTATTGCACCACAGAAGAACGCAGTGTGTTCCCCAAATACTTCCGACAAGAAGTGCCAGACTGAGACAAATAATGAATATCCCGTCGCCGTTCATTGTGTCCTCCGTTTTTGTTGCATGTGATGAATTGCAATCAGCGATCATTTAATAAAGGGGATTTCTTTTGTTGATTTTAACTTCAATACCGGATTTTTTCAATAGAAATCGGTAAAAATCAACAAATATATACCGATTTTACGTGAATTTTTGCGTTGTGCGGGCTAAATCTTCCCGTTTTCCCGCGACAAACGGAGTGCGAACGGGAAAGGAAGAAGAATCCGAATCAAAAAGCGGGAATTACTGAAATTTTTACAAATAAAACCTTGCCAAAACCCCTGTTGTTCTGCTAAAATAGAATATGAGGATTGTTTACATGTTTCGTTTTCAGAAACAATGATGTTGAATCTTTGAAGAATCAGGAGCGGCAAGCGGCAGCGGCAAGCGAACCGGAACCGGAAATGAGGAGAATGATACTATCGGCGATAAATTGATATTTCGACGACAAATTGATATTATTGCGGCGATATGATATATCGTAATATGTTATGATGACGAAATTATTAACGGCAATTTTTTTGGGAAAGAATCAACGACAGGTACTGGTGTGTATCTTTGTCTTTCTTTGCTTTTGGGGTTTGATTCAAGCCCTGTGGCTTACATTGGGAAAGCAAATTGACAATAGTACTGATTCGCGAATCCGGCTTGAAGATATTCATGTCCTGGAGCCGCCGCAGTGGGTTGAGTCGCGATTCGTTCAGGAAGCGCTGGCAACGCACCCCGATCTGAATTCGCTTAAGGACGGGGCTGACGGAACATCTTTCTTGTCGATTCACACGCCGGACCTGGTGAAAAAATTGACAGTTGCTTTCGAAGGTCACCCCTGGACGCAGAGTGTTGAGTCGATTCGTCTGGAGTATCCCGCGAAAGTCACGGTCAAGATCATTTTTCGTCGTCCGGTTGCGGTCGTTGCGGTACCGAAAGAGCTTTATCCCGAGTTCAATGGCGGCGGTTTTCCGATCGATGCCAATGGTGTACTGCTTCCGGTTGGATACTTTCAGGAGCACGACACATTGCTGTACAATTATCCGTGGATTGAAGGTATTACGTCTGCGCCGATGCGGTCCTACGGGGAACCGTGGAACGATCCGCTTGTGATTGAGGCGGCCATGTTAGCCGATTACTTGCGTGACATCATTCAGCCCATGTCGATTCGTCGTATTCGTGTCCGGGAAAAACCGAACAAGGAGCCCGGTGGACTTTATGATCTGGAGACGATCCAGGGAACTCGGATTTACTGGGGAGAGTTTCCCCTGTCCGGAAATTTACAAGCCAAAAATCTTGACAGTACTCCTGATCGATTTAATAAAATCAAAGACGCTGTATTGCGTTCGCAGGAAAACAAAAAGTCCCGAATGCGCTGGCTTGTAACAGAATATAAATCGCTCGACGCCGTGCCGGGCGATATGAAGCCGATTGATTTGTCGCGACATTGAGTCGCTTGGACCTTTAGGAGAAAAAATCATGCTCATGTACCTGTTGTTTGTTATTCCGCCCATGATCCTTGCCCTGATTGCGCAAGGTATGGTTTCGTCCCGCTATGCTCAGGCCAGTAGTCGGCCTTCCTCGATGACTGGTGCCGCCGCTGCCCGAATGATCCTTGATTCCGCCGGACTCAATTATATTGAAGTGCAGATGATACCCGGCCATTTGACCGATCATTACGATCCTTCCGCCAAGGTGATTCGCCTTAGTCAGGATGTATATCAAGGTCGAACGCTTGCCGCCGTCGGAATCGCCGCACACGAATCCGGCCACGCGATTCAGGACGCGAAACATTATGCCCCACTGGTTATGACGCAGTTCGCCTGGCCGCTGGCCTCGTTTGGCAGTAACGCCGCCGTTTGGATTCTTGTTGCCGGAGCCGTAATGAACATGTTCTCGCTCATTTTGGCCGGAGTGGTTCTTTTCGGTGTTGTCGCTTTGTATCAGATCGTTAATCTTCCGGTCGAATACAACGCAAGTTACCGGGCCAAGCAGCAGCTTGCGGTCCTGGGGGTCGTCAATGAGTCTGACATGTACTATGTCCGGAAAGTACTCGGTGCCGCCGCGCTGACGTATGTTGCGGCCATGCTTTCGGCCCTCATGACTTTTTTGTACTACGCGATGCGGTTTTTGGGTTCACGCGATTGACACGATTATTTTACCCTCTGTTTTTTAGACCAATTGGAGTATGCCATGCGTCATTTGCTTTTGATTGTTTTGATCGTCTGCCTGTCTGTTTCTTCTGTTTGGGGGCAGCAGAGCGCGAAAATAGAGAACTGGAAAAAAGAGTACGAGTCGCGAATCCGGAAGACGCTTGCCAAGCGTCGCGGTATGAAGTCTGAATTTGCCAACGACGTCAAATATACCAGGCCCGACTTTGTCGTCTACATTCCAAAAGTCGAGCCCGACGTTTTGGGCGATTGCTATAACGACCACTTTCAGGTATTCGACAAGCCGGACGGAACGCTGTTTGCTCTGACCTGTCAGGCGACGTGCGAGGGTGCTCTTGATCAGCATGTTACGTTCTTTCGAAGTCGGGATGGGGGCAAAACATGGTCCGAACCCAAGGTGGTTGCCGGCCCTCGTACCATGAAGGATAATGTTCCCATCGCCAGTTGGGGCTTTCCCATGGTGAGCAAGTCGGGCCGCATTTACATTATTTTCGATCAGTATGTGCCCGGCAAGGTATCGACCAATCGGCAGCACACCGGTCTCATGACCGGAATTTGCAGTGACGACGACGGTGATACCTGGTCGAAACCGCAGCAGATTGCCATGCCGCGAACATGCAACGATCCGCTTGACGCGTCGATTCCCGCCGAATGGGTTGTGTGGCAAAAGCCGCTTCGACTCGGCGAAAACGGCAAGTATCTTGTCGGCGTTTCGCGATACGTTGCTCCGCACATGCACAGTCAGTTTCGTACCGGTACGGAGTTCATTCGTTTCGAAAACATAGACGACGATCCCGAACCGGGCAAGATTAAAACGTCGTGGTTCATGCAGAACGAAAAGATTTTGCGAATCGGCGTTCATTGCGAAGAGCCCTCCATTGTCAAACTGCCTGATGGACGACTTTTTACTCTCATGCGAACGGGCACAGGTTCTCCGTGCTGGTCCATCAGTTCTGATGGGGGTCAAACCTGGTCTGCTCCCGAGAAATTGCTTGATCGGGACGGAGGCAAGCCGTTCCTTCATCCCATGTCGCCCTGTCCCATTTACGATTGGGGGGGGAACGAAGCGGCCAGTGGTCGATATTTCGCCTTCATTCATAACACATTTGATTTCAATGGCAAATCGGCTTGGCAAAATCGGGGCAATCTGTATTTAATCGCCGGTCATTACGTTAAAGACGCCAAACAGCCGATCTGGTTTTCCGCTCCGAAACTGTTCGTCGATCGCAAAACGAATCAGTCTTTCTACACCAGTGTGACCAGCCGGGACGGGAAAACCATTCTCTGGTATCCCGACCAGAAATTCTATCTGCTTGGTAAAGTCATTGGTGAAGAGTGGATGAAATAGACTCTTGTGTACCAGCCCCGGCATACTCGGGGTTGCCTTTTACTTTTTTCTGTTGACCGCGTCCGGTGCCGCGCTGGACGCCCTTTGCGCTGATATTGCGTATGGAGTGCTTATACATTGCACGTACCGTTTTGTTCGCATATTTTGCTTGCATATTTTGCTTGCATATCGTGAGATACTGTGTGACGGAATCTTTGCCTGTGCGTTCATGACGACTGCTGCGTGTCCTGATCATCTTTGGTTTGTTCCTGGCGACTCTGTTTTTGTTTGTTTGTGTTGTTGCTTCGCTTTTGGATCATCTTTAGTTTGTTCCTGGCGACTCAAAATATGATAAGAAGCCGACTGTTTTACTTTTTGCGACAAACACGTATGTCCCCTTGTAATATACAGCCAATGTTGTATACTAAACTATCGTTATATGTGTTGTTTTATCTTGCTCCAGAGATGTCGTTTATCAGAGATTTCTGAAGCGAAACGATCATTTTCACCCATGTTTAAAACGGACACCAAGCGATGATTATTCCTGATATTCTTAAAAAAAACGCTGAACTTTACGGCAATGAGGTCTGCTTAATTGAAAGCAATCCGGAAGTACAGGAATATAATGAGCGAACATGGCGGGAATTCGATCTGGTCGAAACGAATAAAAATATCCAGGGGCACCACCGTGAATTAACTTGGAAACAGTTCGACGACATGGCCAATCAGTTTGCGAATCTCCTGATTTCACGCGGTTTCGGCAAAGGAAATAAAATCGCTCTTTTGCTGATGAATTCGTTGGAATGGCTTCCGCTTTATTTTGGAATTCTTCGCACCGGTGCCTTGGTCGTTCCGCTTAACTACCGATATACGGCTGACGAAATATGGTACTGTCTGCAACTGGCCGAAGCGGACGTCCTTGTGTTCGGTCCTGAATTCGTCGGGCGTATTGAGTCGATTTGCGATTCGCTCAAACGGGCCAAAACGCGTTTGTATGTCGGGGACGCCTGCCCGACTTTTGCCGAGGATTGTCTTGCTTTGATCAAGAAGTGCAGTTCTGAAAATCCTGAAGTACCGCTCACGGAACAGGACGAGGCCGCTTTGTACTTTTCCTCAGGAACGACCGGTTTTCCCAAAGCGATCCTTCACAATCACGAAAGTCTCTATTCAAGTTGTTTGACCGAGCAGCATCATCACGGCCAAACGCGGGACGACTGCTTTTTGTGTATTCCCCCGCTTTATCATACCGGGGCGAAGATGCACTGGTTTGGCAGTTTTTTGGCCGGGTCGCGAGCCGTACTCCTTCGCGGCGTTAAGCCTCGTTGGATTCTGCGTGCCATTTCAGAAGAAAAGGTTACAATCGTTTGGCTTCTGGTGCCTTGGGCACAAGATATTTTGGACGCGATTGAAAGCCACGAAGTCAATTTGGACGATTACGAACTGTCCCAGTGGCGACTCATGCACATTGGAGCGCAGCCTGTTCCACCGAGTCTGATTCGACGCTGGAAGAAGTATTTCCCCAATCATCAGTATGATACCAATTACGGCTTGAGTGAATCCATCGGCCCGGGCTGTGTTCATTTGGGAG
>JAQVID010000059.1 GCA_028695865.1 Thermoguttaceae bacterium
ATCATTGGCATTTGGTGTTATGGTCGAAAACGGAAAAAGAAATATCGGAATATCTGCGACTGGTCACAGGGACACATGTCCAGCGATGGCACGCCAATCACGAAACCCGCGGAACCGGGGCATTATATCAAGGTCGATTCAAAGCCTGCGGAGTGGAAGGGAATGAGTATCTGTTGACGGTATTACGATATGTGGAGCGGAACCCGCTTCGGGCAAACTTGGTGGACAGCGCCGATCAGTGGTCTTGGTCGAGTATGAGAACCCGATTGGGAACCCCCGCCGCCGACCGGTTAATTATCCGCGAATAGAAAAGCCACCGATCGAGTTACCAGCCCTTTGGCGGGATGATGCTCAAATACCAACAGATAAGGGGAAAGAGAAACAGGAGTTGTCGAGGATTAGAAAGAGCGTCGAAACCGGATTGCCTTATGGTTCGAGTGGTTGGCTGAATAAAGTGGTAAAGGTCCTTGGTCTGGAATCACTGCTCAATCCCAAAGGTCGACCAAAAAAGGAGATACAAGAATAGACCATGTTTGCCTGATCTTGTTATCCTTCCTATCTTGTGTAAATACCGGCAAAAATTACTCCCGTCCCCTTCCCTGAACGATATTGGACAAAGTTGTTTTGCTTTAAATGCCTTGTTTTTTGCGATATTCTTCCATGCTTGTTCTTTTGGCGGAAGGCGATTCTTCCATTTTGGACAAGGTAACCATATAAGAAGCAACCGGAACGCCCTTTTGTAAATAACCAGATTGAATTGTCGAAGGGGATAATTTCCCGGTTGCGTCCATCGTCCCTCCGGCAGTCCATTCTGATTTCGTTTGGGAAATAAGTTGAATATTGACCCCTTCCATAGGAATTGTCCCTTCAGTGACGATCACGGTAAATGGAACCGTTTTGGAAAAAGCATTGCGTGCCTTTGCCCCTTCTCCCCATTCGATATATAAAACTGCAACGAGCATACCCGGCACAAACAATCATGGATTTGTTCATAACCATTCCTTTTTTGAAATGAAACTTAATTTACAAATATTAAACTGCACTTTAATTTATAAAAACAGCGGCAATCAGTTGCGCATGGTTGGTATACATGTGATACACCAACAGAATGCCATGGAATATTTAAAGTGTCAATTTTTCTTTTTATAAAATGTCGCGTTTTTTAAAATAATGTCATTTAACCGTAAAACAGACATGATTTATATGGGCGTTTAGGCAAGATATGCAAGAAATACGAGCGGTTTACGCTGGTTGTTATTGAAATAAAAAACCTGCAAGTATCCAACCGGCGTACGCATATCACCTGTGGGAATAAACAGGCCACGCCCATTGAATTTCCGATTTAAAACATCCCATCACACCCGATAAAAGTTCCGAAGTCATGTTCACAATATAATAACGCGATATAATAATAAGTAACAAACGCCACGAACAACGCGTTTGAGTTTTATACTGCCGATAGTTCATTTTTCGGCGATTCGCTCCCCGTTTACCCCCGAAAGCAAGGGGAAGCAGGCGAGTAACGCGAAAAATCAAGTAAAACCGGTTTTATGCTGCCGAAATGCTTATCATACCAATGGAAAACGCAAGATGGACGCTCAGGAAAAGAGAAACGACGAATGGGACGACGAAAGTCCCTTTCAACTGCCTGACGGCGAAACAGAGTCGCCGGAACCGGAAAATATTGCCCGAGCCGAACCCGTTCAGGTCGATCCGGATACCATTATTCGTAACTATGCCCGAGCTGCGGAAAAAGTTCGTTCCTTTCCGCATTCGCCCGGCGTTTACCTCATGAAAGACGATGCCGGTTGCGTTATCTATATTGGGAAAGCGAAAGATTTGCGTAATCGGGCAGGAAGTTATTTTCATCTGACCGCGTTGGGCGATAGCCGAACACTGCCGATTGTAACCGAAATTCGCGATATTGATTTTATTCCTGCGAAAAACGAAATCGACGCCATTCTTATGGAAGCCCGACTCATTAAGGATATACGCCCAAAATTCAATCGCGACTTGAAAGACGATAAATCGTTTCCGTATTTGCAAATTACGTCGCGTGAAGATTTCCCACGGGTGGAAATAACCAGAACGCCCCGGGAACATGGAGTACGACTGTTTGGACCGTTTCCGAGCGCGTCCCACTTGCGGGGTGCTTTGCTTGCTCTTCAAAAAGTGTTTCGATTCCGAACGTGTACACTTCACATACACGAAGACGATCCGCGTTGGCAGTGGTTTCGGCCTTGTCTGCTGGCGTCGATTGGACAGTGTACCGCGCCGTGTGCACATCGAATCGGTAAAGTTCCGTATCGTCGGAGTATTCGGCGATTGGTTGAATTCTTGTCCGGTCAGCGCAAGAAGCTCTTTCGTGAACTGCATGAAGAAATGACGCAATATGCCCAGGATCGGCAATACGAAGACGCGGCAGAAATCCGCGACCAAATCGCCGCATTGGAATCTTTGGAAGCGCGCGGTAAAGTCGAGGAACATGTTCAGCCTGAAGTTTTCTATGTCGATCCGCGACGTGGTGTCGCCGGACTGCAGAAAGTCTTTAAGCTTGATTCCCCCCCCCGAGTCGTCGAAGGTGTTGATATTGCGCACCTGAGTGGACAAGATACCGTCGCGTCTTTGGTTCGCTTTATCGATGGTATTCCTTTCAAACCAGGTTATCGGCGTTATCGAATTCGAACCGTTACCGGTGTCGACGATTTCGCTTCTATTGCGGAAGTTGTTTCGCGTCGATTTGCCGTCGTTAATCCCGATAATCCTCCTCCAGATATTCTGCTGATCGATGGAGGCAAAGGACAGTTGCACGCGGCGTGCGAAGCGCTGGCCAAGTCGCCGTGTCGTCCCAAAATCGTACTCGGTTTGGCCAAACGGGAAGAAGAAATCTTCCTGCCTGACGAAACGGAACCGGTTCGTCTCAGTCGCCATTCGTATGCGTTGCGACTGCTTCAGTATGTTCGGGACGAAGCACATCGTTTTGCGCAACATTATCATCATATTCTGCGAAAAAAATCGACTTTTGGCGATGAAGAATAGTCTATATTCTTGCGCAAACTACACAGTATGCCTACTTTTATTTTTTATTTCTGCCCGTTTTTGCTCCTTTACGGGCGTTACATCTTGCTTTTGCCTTGGGGATTTGGTAAACTGAAAGAAAATTGGATGAGAGCCTTTCTCACCGCCAGCCAGATCAGTTTTATTTACACTGAATTAAGGAGACAGAAAACATGACGAGTATTTCGCGTAGAGAGTTTGTGACCGGTGTTACGGTCGGTGCGACCGCCTTGGGAGTTCACTGTGGTTTGGGATATTCCGCCGAAAAGAACCCCGGGGCCAATGAGCAGTTGGGGGTCATGGTCGTAGGCTGCGGAGGTCGCGGTCGTTCGTCCCATATCAAACAATTTCTCGACGATCCCCGGACAAAGATTCTTTATGTCTGCGATCCGGACACCGAGTATTTGGAACTTTCGGCAGCGATGATTGAAAAAGCCCAAGGTTCCAAGCCGAAAGTGGTTCGGGATATGCGGGAAGCTCTTTCGGATTCGTCGTTGGATATTGTATCGTGTGCCAGTTCGAATCATTGGCATGCATTGTGCGGAGTCTGGTCCATGCAGGCGGGCAAGCACGTGTACATTGAAAAACCGATTTGTCACAATATCCATGAAGGCAAAGCGCTCATTGCCGCCTCGAAAAAATATGACCGACTCTGCCAGGTTGGTTCTCAATGCCGATCCAATCCGGCCGTCAAAGACGCTTTTGATTTTATCGCCAAAGGCGGTATTGGAGAGATTAAACTGGTTCGCGGTCTGTGCTATAATCGCCGGAAGTCCATTGGTGCCCGAGGTGCTTACGGCTGGCCCAAGACGCTTGATTACAATCTTTGGAGTGGTCCGGCTCCCATGGTCGATCCGGTTACGCGTCCTCAATTCCACTACGATTGGCATTGGCAACGTTTGTTTGGAAACGGCGATATGGGCAACCAGGGTCCGCACCAAACAGACATGGCGCGAACTGTTCTCGGTGTGGACGAGTTCCCTGTCAGTGTGATTACATATGGCGGCCGACTTGGCTATCCGGAAGAACGCAAAGACCCCAATTATGTTGACGCAGGTGATACGGCCAATACGGAAGTCTCCATCTTCAACTATGCTGACGGCAAAACGCTTGTTTTTGAAACCCGGGGACTGCCGACCAAGCCGTTCCGTGGCGCCATGGCGGGCGTGGTTGCATACGGGAGCGAAGGATATTGGGTTCAGCAGGCGTACAGCAAGACGAAAGTCTTTGACCTGAAAGGTAAACTTGTCCGCGAATTTACAGGGGGAAATGATCGTTATCATTTTGATAATTTCATTACAGCCGTCCTGGCGCACAAGCCGGAAATGCTTGCGGCGGACGCTCGCTGCGGTCATTTGAGTGCGGGTCTTTCGCACATGGGCAACATTTCGTACTATCTTGGCGAAAAGAATAAAGTGTCGCCGGAAGAAGCCGCGCGGGTACTCAAAGACGTTCCGGGTCTCGACGATCATTTGGAAACGCTCAAGAGAACGTGTGAACATTTGGTAGAAAACAAAGTCGATTTGGCAAAAACGCCTATTTCACTTGGTCCCATGCTCAAATTCGATCCAAAAACCGAGACGTTCGTCGATAATGAAGACGCGAAAAAGGCGGAAACCCGCGAATATCGTGGCGAATTTGTCGTCCCGGATGCCGCGAAAGTCTGATCGTTCTTTGAGTTTCGCATATCAAAACGTATGCTGGCCCGGCAATAGGGCAAGGTCAGCATACTGCCGGCTCCCGGGCATACTCTGTTTGTCAGGGCAACTGTTTCTTCCTTTGTGGAAGCATCATTTGATACAAATTTCGCGTAATTTTTACAAAACTACTTGACTTTTTCGAGTCCTTCACGAATAATGGAGAGCAGGGGTGCAATTCCGGCAGCGAGTACGCGGTCGGTTGTGTCTTTACAAAACCAGACAAGTCACGAGGTTATGATGGTTCAACCCGAAAACACAAGCGATCATGGTAATGAATTGCATTTGACGGTACCGACCATGTCAGACATGTTTGTTCACTTTCTTTTTGGGTCGAAGAAATATGAATCGGCTCTGATTTGTTTCGTGAACGCTGTATTATCAGACGTGTTTCGCAAACCAATCAAAACGGTTACCGTCAGGAATCCGTTCAGTGTACAGATGTTCTTGCAAGACAAGACAACAATGCTCGATATCGTTGCGGAAGACGAGAATTCGCGTCTGCTTGACATTGAGATTCAGATTGTGAATCACAGGTACTTTGAGGAGCGGACGTTGTATTATTGGGCGAAATTATACGCGTCGCAATTGACGAAAAGCGAATCATACAAGACGCTCAAACCGGTAGTCAGTATCATACTGACCGATTTTCAGGTATTTAAGGAGCTTGATTCGCTTCATACGACTTTTCACATAACATCGAATGACGACAAGCGGGTTTTGCTTACAGACCATTTCGAAATGCATTTTTTGCGGGTACCGGAAAGAATCGACGATCAGACCCCGATGGACGTGAGTCCGTCTCTGAAATGTTGGCTTACCTTTTTCGGATATCCCAAGAAAACAACGGAGGCAATGATGTTAGAAGTAGCAAATAGTGACGCGGGAGTTCAAGCGGCAGAAGATGCCTACGGTGATTTTATGCAAACACCGGAATATTGTCAAATATCGGTACTTCGAGATAAAATCCAACGTGATCGAATCTCCCAACTGGAAACGCGGTGGGAAGAAGGTCGGGAAGAAGGTCGGGAAGAAGGCCTTATAGCGGGAGAGGCCAAGGGCAAAGCGCAAGTACTCGTGAAAATTTTGGACCGGCAACTGGGACCGATTCCCGCCGAGTTGAAAACAAAAATCTTGCAGATGACGGATGGTGTTGAACTCGACCGGTTAACCGATATCGCGTTAAGCACAACGTCTTTAGAGCAATTCAACGAGAATTTCCGATAAAACGGACGACAAATGGGTACCGATGATGTTGATACAAAAAAGCAATGAAGCTGAAGTTGAAACAGGCGTCGGTACCTCATGGTTGTAACCAAGCCCATGCCGTCAAACGCAAGCCCCAGTCACGACCGACATGAAATCATGGAGTGCTGCAAGAGATTCAGACGCCGTCGCTATTTGGTATTTATTTTTCTTGCCGTCGCGTTTACTTCATTTTGCGTTAGCGGCACGATGTTTCATTCTGAATGTCTCGATATCATGCCGAACTGCCGAGTGGCGGTTCCGCGTATCCTTTCCGTTACCATGATACCGGCGAGGCGATCTGCTCCGTTTACCGCGGTTTTAAGGCGACCATTGCGCCGTCAATTGATACATCGTGTTGAACAATATCTCAATGGAAAAGTTATTCATGATGCTTTTGGCGAACAACTCGAAACAATCGTCCATAATATTGCCGATCAAGATAATCAAAATACCAATGACGATTCACGATCGCACATAGACCTATTCTCATTTTGTTCACTCAAAAACACCCTTGCGTAACGGAGGTACTCCGCAAGATCGGGATGGTTTATTTGCTGCTTTTCGCCGGAGTGGCAACAACGTAAACGGATGTGTTTTTTCCTTTCCCGGAATAAAATGAAATATAATGAGTACCGTCGATAGCCGTGGCATTTGAGTTGCCGGCGTCGAACGTAACATCACTACCCGTCGCGACAGCCGTTGCTTCCGGCCAGTTGAGCGGATGCTCAAATACGACATCCGGTTTCACAACGCGGCACCGAACGACGCCACGGCCTCGATGGTAATAGTAATTGCTCAACAGACCTGTATTACAGTCGAAAACGAGACTGGGAGTTGAGGCCACAACATCGCCGATATTGGTCTGCTCGCGTTTCCATGTTTTGCCGTAATCGGTTGAAATCAATTGGAACTGACATCGCTGGGTCGTCATACCGCCCATTTCCGTTCTTGCAATCGCGAGAATTTTGCCCTTGCCCAGGCAGACCGCCGCTTGCTCCGTGGGCCAATTCTCTTTGGTTAAATTCGATTCAATGACGTGCTGTTTCCATGTCGCCCCGTCGTCACTGCTGGTCAGCGTTCCCCAGGAATGACTTGGACCATCGTCACCGTAACTGCCGGCAAACCACAATGCCATGAGGCCGACCGTTGGCACCGCGAAAACATCGGTAATCTGCACAGGCATGACGTCAAGTTTTGGTTTCGATAAAAGCGTAAAGTGAACGCCGTCTGTCGAGCGATACAGATCATGATTCCATTCCGCTCCGATTCGTCGAACCCAAAGAAGCATGGCACCGGTCGAATCAAGTCCTTTGCCGATTTCGACCTCACCGTAATGCGGAGTATTGGCGACGATGGTTTCCGGTGTCCATGTTTTGCCTCCATCGGAAGAAGTTCGGGCATAGACAGCGCGAGCGTCTTCCGCAATGGAATGAGCCGAACCGCGAGAGTAAACGCAAACGAGTTTGTTTCCAATCGCCTGAAGCATGGGCCAGGAGTTATAGCCGGGCGTGTCTTGGACAAGATACGCTTTGGCTGGAGCGGACAGAGGCGTTATTTTGACCATGACCAGTCCGGTCGGATGAGGGAACGTATCGGCCTTGTCGCCCGGCTCACGTTGTATCCGCACAGAAAGCGGCGCTCCGGAATCGATTGAGCAATACGATTCAAGTACAATCGTCCGCGTTTGAAATCGTATATCGGGCAGCGCCGTTCGCACAGGGGTTCCAACAATGTTCCGCGACGGGCATGCCGGTCCTTGAGCAGATTGTGAAAGATGAACGCGGTAGACATCTTCGTACTTCGAATTTGATTCCGAATCGGTTATGACGACAATTTCAATCTTTACGGCGTCGCAGTTTTGGGGGAGTTGAGGAACGAGTCCAACCACCGACTGACCAATTGTCGCGCCGGACAGCGACCAGACAGGAATCTGCCCTGCACCATTTGACATCGTAACGACAGAAGGCTGCCCGGTTGCAATTGATAAATCATTTGCCGTCAAATAACAAGGTGTCATCGCATGGGCGTCTGTTTTGTATTGCGCGAATATCGCTGACGGATATCCAACGTGCATGGCAAAACAAAGGACAATAATTAATCTTAACGACATACTGAATCTCCTTGAAAAACACCGGGAATCGTAAATCAATCTCATAACGGTTCTATTTGATGATCATTATAACAGCGGAATCGGTATCACGCAAGCCGATATGCTCACTCGTTTCTTTCCTGGGGAAGCTGGTTGAGCGTATGGGCGTTTTCAGTATTTTCGTTAGCCTCTTGTTCTTCGGCGAGCTGCTGCATGATAAGCGTGGAAGAAAGGTCTTTCAACGCTTCAGAAGGGGCATTTTCGCCGACAGGACATATAAATTTTATCATGTTTCGAATGAGGTAGATTGGTGTCAGCAAGATACCAAAGGGAAAGCCCCACCAGCCCGCAATGGCCGTAATCAGAAAGTCTTTGATATTCGCCATTCGGGCACAACGAGTACACGACAGACGCGGCCTGGTAGAGTACTGCGTAATAACCAGAAACGAAACGACTCGATACGAGTATTGAATGTCTATCGGACTACACCTTCCGTGACAGACCGGACATTCCGATTCACGGATGGAATCGGTATATCGATCAATGACGTCTTGCGGCAGAATTTCTCTGGCGCGTGACGGAACATCCTGCTCCATGCAAGTTGCGTTACAGTATAAATTGCCGTTTGAATCCCGCTGACCACCGAAAAGTATGGTGGTACCACAATGTTTACATTTTCCCATGCCCATTGAATTTGTCCCACTTTGCAAAAATTGTTACTTAAGAAGTGTGCTCAAAATATCTTAACACAGCAGAGTTTTACTCCAAGCTTTAATTATACACGATGAGAAAATGTTTTGCAAGCACAACATGACATACCGGTTTTCCTTTTTACTTGCTTGTTCGTATTGCATGGTCCGAGATTTCCCGTTTACCAAAGATAATCCGAAGAAAAAGGGGATGTGTAACGGCGAAAATTGAAGTCTCGGCAGTACACAACAAAAAACCGCCGTTCATTTGGTATTCTTGTCATGGAGAGAGCGAAAGTTTTTCAGACAATTCTCAACAGCCTGATACGGCTTAAGACCTTCAAAAGAGACAAGTTCAATGAGATACCAGCGAGTTTTTCCTGCTGTTTCGCACAGGCGAAAAACCCGCGGCCAATCAACCGTGTCGTTCGCGGAGCCGAAAATCACTCCCCGGGGAAACGATTTGAGATGAATCGAATACGTTCTGCCAGGGAATTTGGCAATGGTCGCATAAGGATCGGCACCACCGGAAAAAAAATTTCCAACGTCAACTTGCATGACAACATCTTTTCTCGTTCGCGAAAAGAAACGATCCCAGGCCGTTTCACCGCTGATATCGGCGAAATCAGTCATGTGCGCATGGAATCCGACACGAACACCATATGGCTCGACTTTGGCGGCAAATTCATTGAAGAGCGCCGCCGCAATACGATTGCCTTCGTCCGTATTGTATGCCGGAGCAAGACCACTGCTTACAATGACACAATCTGAACCGATCATCTGATGAAAACGGAGCGTCGATTCAAATTGATCTCCGACCAGCGAACCAATCGACGCGTTCGAACCGGCCACGGCAAGCGAGGTATTCTCGAGCGCCGCACGAATCTCCGGAGCACGGTAATCGAAAAGGGACGCGAATTCGACTCCCTCGAAGCCCATATTCGCGACCCGTTTTAATGTACCCGAAAGGTCCTTGCGAACTTCATCACGAAGAGAATGAAGCTGAAGTCCCACGCGAAGACTACTCACGTGTTACTTGCCCATTTTCCGGAGATTCTTCAAGGCAATTTCACTGGCTTCCAACGAAGTCGTTTTGCCCGGGGCACTCTCCTGCTCGACAATATACCATTCCGTTCCGGCAACCGTTTCACAAAGCGAGAAGACTTTCGGCCAATCGACTTTGTCGCTTGTATCGCCAACGATTGTTCCCTTGGGACCAAACGCTTTGACGTGAATCAATTGACCACGACCAGGAAACTTTTTAATCGCGGCATACGGATCGGCCCCACCGTGTAGAGCGTTCCCGATATCCATTTGTGCAATGACTTCTTTACGTGTTCGAGAGAAGAAGAGGTCCCACGCCGTTTTGCCATTGATCATCGCGAAATCTCCGCCGTGTGCGTGAAAGCCGACGCGCATACCGACTTTTTCGGCCTTCAGCGAAAACTCGTCGAACAGATAGGC
>JAQVID010000060.1 GCA_028695865.1 Thermoguttaceae bacterium
AACGGGGGACACAGGCCGCACCACGCGAAAACCAGGTACAGCCTGTTTTACTACCGATTCTTCACTTTTCGGTCATTCGCTCCCCGTTTACCTTCGGAAAACGGGGGACACAGGCCGCACCACGCGAAAACCAGGTATAAGCGTGTATGGGCCAAGAAAAAACGCGGGCAAAATTACCCGCGTTTGTGTCTTAATAGAACGAATCGTTTCGATGCTCAGCCAAGTTGCGCTTTTGCGATTTCGACAATCTTGGCAAAAGTCGCTTCGTCCCGAACGGCAAGTTCGGCAAGTGAACGACGGTCAAGGTCGATTTTGGCCCGTTTCAGACCGCAAATAAATTCGCTGTAACGCAGGCCCTGCATGCGGACCGCCGCGTTGATTCGCGTGATCCAAAGACGACGAAAATCGCGTTTGCGACGACGGCGGTCGCGTGTGGCAAACCGATCCGCTCGAAGCAACGTTTCTTTCATCGTTCGCAGCAGTTTCGAACGACCGCCGCGAAATCCCTTGGCCCGCTGGAAAAGACGACGTTTCGACTTCCGTCGTGCCGCTCCCCGACTTACTCTCATAATATGCTCTCTTTCCTTCGCATTTGGCGAAATTCAGGTCCCGACGCGTTCTGGTCGGCGTTTTGTACCCATCTCGTATTGTGCCAATTTCCACTCCTGTGGAAACCGGTGGCTAAAACCGAAACTCCATCTTGATTTCTTGATATTCTTGATACTCAAGACTTCTCCGCTTCGGAAATGCGTGTCGGTTCGACCCTGCGCCGTTTGGGTTCTTATCCCCCGGGGCACCGACGCCCCTCCTTTTCACGTCCTCGTGAAAGGAAACACCTGAAGAATCAGTGTCCACCCTTGGCAAGAGCCAGAATAATACGCTTTTCCTCGGTCGTGGCAACTGTTTCGGTTCCGCGAAGATTACGAACCCGCTTGCTCGTCAATCTCCACGCCAAATGGCTCGTACCACTATGACGGTGCTTTACCTTTCCGGTTGCGGTCAAACGAAATCGTTTGGCGATCCCTTTATGGGTCTTCATCTTGGGCATGGCTCACCATCCATTTCAATAATGCAATACATTAACTTTATCACGCTACACAAATTGCGTGATTCCTGATCCCGCTATTCGTATGAAGAGAGACTCCCCCAAGAATAGCAGGAAAGAATATTTTACCCTTTTTCGCAAAATCGCCAAGGGGGCATATTTCTTTGAAATCAAATTTTTCACCTCTTTTCTTAATCTTTTTTCTCCCTACTCTGGTTTCGGCTTTAAAAAATCGTTGAAAGGAGTATCTTCAAAGGCACCGACGCTCGAAGAGCACCTTCAATTTTGTTCGTTTTCTTTTTTTCAACAAGCCACGCGAAAAGATATTGCAAAGCGCCCGCGACGCTGTTAAAATATGTAAGCTGTGTCCCGAGAGTAACGACCCGTGTCAAGCCGAAGATTTTGCGATCGATATTTTCTTCGTGTCTTTGGCCGCATATTCGCGGGGGAATGGGGTTGCTCTTGTGCTTACCGGCGCAATGGTCCAACGGCTCGCAGGGTATTCGAGCGGTCAAAGAAGCCGGTGGTATGACAATTTGTTCAAGACGATGGTCCAGGACGATTGCGGTGTGAGAGCGGCAGGAAAAATGAAGTATCGGACGCATCCAATGGATTTCCAACAGGAACAGATTTGCGTGTGTGAATCTGTTGTATATTTATGAGTTTACAGAAAAGGTTTTTGATCATGAAACTTGCAAAAATGAAGTTCGTCGCTTTATTCGTTCTTTTAAGCGCGTTTGCGGCCACCGTTTTCGCCGGAGAAGGAAAAGAAATTTCTCTCTTCAACGGCAAGACCTTGGACGGATGGTATAAGTTCGTTCGTGGTCGCGGCGTGAATAATGACCCCAACAACGTCTTTACGGTTCAGGACGGAGCGATTCGGATTTCCGGCGAAGAATTCGGCTGTGTCACAACCAATGAATCGTTCTCCGACTATGTGTTGACACTTGAATTCAAGTGGGGAACCCAAACCTGGGGGAAACGCAAAAATGCTGCCCGGGACTCCGGCGTCCTTGTTCATTCTTACGGCGAGGATGGTGGGTTCGGCGGTATCTGGATGCGCAGTGTGGAAGCCAATGTGATCGAAGGCGGACTCGGCGACTTCTGGCTCGTAACTTCGAAAAAAGATAATGTAGAAGCAACATGCGATGTTCGTCTTCTGAAAGACGGCAAAACCAGAGTCTTCGCAACCAAGTCTGAAGGAGGCAAACCGGTCACGCTCAAATCCAATGGCGATGGCTGCTTCCACTGGAAAAATTTTGATCCCGCGCCGGGTGATGTCAAAGGTATTCGTGGCGCCAACGATCTTGACCGACCAAACGATTGGAACAAGATCACCGTGATCATGAAAGGCAAAAACATGAAGATATTCGTGAACGATCAACTCGTGAACGAAATATACGACTTGAAATTACCTCAATACAGTGGAAAAATTCAACTGCAATCTGAAGGAGCCGAAATATTTTACCGAAACATTAAGGTTCGTCCGTTATAGAAAACAGCGATCATGGACGACAGCGATACCGGTATCACTTTGTGCTTTCAGGTTGTGCTGCCTTTGATTTTATTGTTTTTGCGTCAGGACATTTGCGTTCATCCCAAACTACAAACTACAAGAGAAATTCAATGACCAGAATGAAAAAAACAGTATGTATATTCGCCTGCATTTTATGTACGGTGATGAGTGCGCTGTCTTGGCAGAGCATGTGCCATGCCACAGAAGCCAAGCGATTTGAATTCAATATAACCGAATTCGGCGCAATCGGCGATGGTAAAACGATCAATACAAAAGCGATTCAACAGGCCGTGGACGAGTGTGCCAAAAACGGCGGTGGTACCATTGTCATTCCACCGGGAACATTTGTCTGCGGCACAATTTTTCTCAAGAATAACACGGAACTGCGACTTGCGCCGGGCGCGATCCTCAAAGCCAGTCCGAATCGGGACGACTATTGCAAGCTCGATGCCTATCCGCAGAACTTCGAAGTTCTGAACGAAGGTTGGGGAGCGGCACACTTAATCGTGGGTGTAAATGTCAAGAACGTTTCCATCACCGGCGAAGGGACGATTGACGGTTCTGCCGACGTGTTTCTGGGCGATCCGCGTCCGGCACCCAAAGGCGCAACCACCTGGCGGCACGGCTTTGCCTGGACCAAAGGACTTGCTCACAACACAGCCCCGGAGACCGCCCGTAAATTGGCTCGACCGGGCCAGTTGATCGTTTTCTGCGAATCTCAATCAGTTCGAATGCGCAACATTTCTGTGCGAAACGCGCCGAGCTGGTGTTGTTTTATTTACGGTTGTGAGGATGTTTTCGTAACGGGCATAAAAATAGACAACCCGCCAACCTTTGCCAACTCGGATGGTCTGGATATTGATTCGTGCCGTAACGTCGTCGTTTCGGATTGCCGCATTATAACCGGTGACGACGCCATTGCTGTTCGTGGTGCCCCTTCACATTTGCTCAATAAGGAACGCGCGTGCGAACACGTCGTGATTACGAATTGTGTCCTTTCGTCGTCTTCCAGTGTGTTTCGAATCGGAGTGGGAAACGGTACAATTCGCGACGTCAATATCTCCAATATTATTATCTTGACCGGTGCTGTCGGTTTTCATTTTCAATCGTCTTACAATGCCAGTGCACCTCGGGGCGTAAATATTTCCCGGGTACGGTGCAGTAACGTCAACATGCGAGCCGTGGCATACCCAATCAAGATTACGCCGGGCACGAAAACGGCAACGGCCACGATCGAAGACATAACCTTCGACGGCATATACGCGGAATCTTATGTGGGCCTTGTGGTAACCGGAAACGGGAAAACAGCCCCCAAACGCGTTACCGTCCGGAATTCGGAATTCGTAGCCGTAGCAAGTCCGATTGAAATGAGTCGTTTTCCCGAGGCGTACTTTAGCGTAACCGACGGAGCAAGCGCTCGTTTTGAAAATGTCACTCTTCGTTGGGATAACGCAAAGCATTGGCAGACTCCAAGCGACTTTACCAAAGCGGCGTCTGTGAAAACAATCAATTGCGACTGGCCCAATCCGCCGGCAGAAACAAAACCGGCAGAAACAAAATAACGGGCGTAACGTTGGAAACGGGTAAAATATTGCCGATACTTCAATTTGCGGTGGCAGACTCCCTGTTTGCCTTCGGAAAACGGGGAATTCCGGCCGCGTAAAAATAAAACCAACTTCACCGGGAAGTCTGCTATACATTGCCGCGATTCCTGACGGACGCGGCGTTCGTTTCTGTCCTGTCAAAGTATATCGGGCAGACTCCGCAAAACGGCAAGTCTGCCACACATTATCGCCATTGCCGCGATTCCTGACAAACCCGGCGGTCGTTCTTGTCCTGTCAATGTACATCGGGCAGACTCCGCAAAACGGCAAGTCTGCCACACGTTATCGCCGTTGCCGCGATTCCTGACGGACGCAGCGTTCGTTCTTGTCCTGTTTGGAAATCAGTTCATCCAGGACGGGTGCTGTCCGAACATTGGCAGTTTCACGGCGACGGTCGCGGTAACCTGATCAAGGCTGTTGATTTCTTTGACCGTTTCGGCACTGGGGACGGCGTCAAGCGACAGAATGCCGATCGACGAAGTTCCACCCTGTTCTTTTGATCCACGACCGACACACATATGGGCAATATTGACCTTCTGCTTGGCAAGGATTCCACCGATATTGGCAATAACACCGGGAACATCATGATGGAAGAAAACAAGCAGGTTGCCATCCAAATAACTTTCCAGACGGAGTGAGTTATACTGAATTAAACGAGGCATGGCGTTACCGAAGAGTGAACCGGCGACACAAGTTGTTGATCCTTTATCAGTCGTAATTTCGACACCGAAGATGGAGCGGAAATCACCGACTTCACTTGATTTTTCTTCAATGAGCTCAATTCCGCGTTCTTTCAGGAGCGGCAAGGCACTGACGACGCCCACTTCTTCATCCATGACATCAGTAAGCAAACCGGCCGCAAAAGCCGAGGAAATGAGCGAGATATTCTGCTGGCTGATTTCGCCTTTGTACTTCAGCTTGCAAGCGGTAACGGCACCATCGGCAACTTGTCCGGCCAGAATGCCCATTCGGTAAGCCAAGTCGAACGAACTTCGCAACTTATGGAGCGTTTCCGGATCGAGCGATGAAAAATTAACCGCCTGACGAATTATACCCTTGGTGAAATAGTCGATCAGAAGTTGAACGGCTTCGAGAGCAACATTCGTTTGAGCTTCTTCCGTACTGGCCCCCAAGTGCGGGGTGCAAACGACGTGCGGCATGCCAAACAAGGGATGCGAAGTACACGGCTCTTCCGGATAGACGTCGATGGCGACTCCACCGAGCTTGCCACTGTTGAGTCCTTCAACCAACGCGTCCATATTATAAATACCACCACGGGCACAATTGATCAGGCAAGCACCCTGTTTGAGCAGAGCGATTTGCGGAGTATCGATCAAATTTCGAGTCGCGTCGTTCAGTGGTGTGTGAACGGTTAAATAATCTACGAACGGAAGCATATCTTCAACTTTTTCGTACTGCGTCACACCTAATTCTTTTGCGCGGGCAGCCGTCAAAAACGGATCGAAAGCAAGAACGTTCATTTCGAACGCTTTGGCAAATCGGGTTACTACCTGACCAATGCGGCCCATGCCAATAATACCAAGCGTTTTGCCGCCGAGCTGATGCCCGGTGAACTTTTTACGGTCCCAACGACCTTCGATCAAAGACTGATACGCCGGGTGAATATTACGGCTTAACGCCAGAATAAGGGCGAACGTTTGTTCCGCGGTCGATTCCGTATTTCCGCCCGGGGTGTTCATGACAATAATACCGCGTCGGGTCGCTGCTTTCAGATCAATATTATCAACGCCCACGCCTGCCCGGGCAATTGCCTTGAGTCGTTTATTGCCTTCGAGAACGTCTGCGGTAATTTTCACACCACTTCGACAAATCGCTCCATCGAAGTTCATCAGGCATTCACGGAGTTCATCTCCTTTTAAACCGGTATGTACTTCGTATTCGACATTGGCCGACTTCATCAGGTTCAGACCGTCTTCCGACAGGTTGTCCAACACAACTAACTTAGGCATTGCTTTTCCCTCATTAAAACTAAAGGTGATTACACTCCTGGAACCGGCGTCACGAACCCCGCACACGCGTCTTTGACGGCAAATTTTTCATTGCCAACCGAAACGCGAGTCGTTTCCTTTGTCGTGCCCGTCGTAAAACGGATAAACATCCCCGTTTTCCAATCGATAAAATTTTATCACATTATAGTACGCTGTCAATCATCCCGCCCACTACGTGACGAGCAAAATCGGCAACGAAATACAAATATATTACTCCCGCCTATATTGCTCCCGCCGGCCAAGACAAGCAGCTCGGTTCACTTATGTTGCAACAATGCACTATTGTTATACATAATTATATATCACAACATATTATGTATGATGTGCACTTATTCTGTTTTCGACCACCAACATGTATTTCCATGTTCCCCATTTTGACATTTCGGATATTCGAATCGACGAAAACCGCAACGAGTTAAGACTCGCTGTGACGCCAGACCGTCAGAATACGTTTCCGCAATGATTCTCGAAATATCCGGGCGGTTTAGAGCCCAAGCACACATGGCGTTTACCGTTTCGGTCATGTAACCCTGGTGTTCGTAGGGTGTTTCCAGTCCGTAGCCGATTTCGACGGTCTGCTGATCGTCGGGCAAATCTTTAAAATCCGCGGACCCGACCACAAGACGGTCGGACTTCCGCACAATGAGCCAGAACGTGTGAAATAAATAATTATTCGGATCACAAATTGTTATTTCCGTTTGGGTTTTGACTATATCCAGAAATTCGCCCTGCATGGGCTGCGCGTCACAGACGCAATTGAGTTCGCGTTCCAATATTGTCGTGTCATTCATCCACAACATCAATTGGCGGGCGGTTAAAGGGATAAGAAAAAGGCGTCGCGTTTCAATCTGGAAAAGTTGATCTTGCGATTGTTCTGACAGGTGAAAACCTTGAACGTTGTCTGGCATTTTACACTCCTTGAATACACGGTCTGCCAAGGGAATTATTGGGGGCAAATCAAAAGTAGTGCCCGTTGTATCATTCCACGCAAAACCGTCTGCTGTTTTTATCTGTGTGAACTGGTACGACCGTAAAAACGAATCGGATATCGGGAACAGCGTCGAAATCGACTAATCGCACCTCGGGTTAATTGGGGATTACAGGAAACATCAAGACTTTTGAGCGAAGAGCTCTTGGCAAGCAGCTCAAGGGCCGTATCCGAAATACCTTTGCATGACTTGAGTTCAAGGCGTTGAAGCCGGGGCATTTTGGCAATTGATCCGATACCCCGATCGGTAATATGTTCATTATGCGACAGTTCCAGAAACTGGACACATTGTACTTGAGACAAGGCAATCGCTCCTTCGTCGTTCATACCGCAATTGACGACAATCGCCTCACGCAAAGACGAAGAAGCAAACGTGTCGAATCCGGTACCGGTTATTTTGGGGCATTCGGTAACAGACAACTTGAGCAGCGACTTGCACTGCCCCAAATGCGCAAGCCCGATATCCGTGATCGGAGTAGCGCGTATGCTCAGTTCTCTAAGTCGCGGCAATTTCGAAATAGAGAAAAAAGCAGTATCGTCGAGGGGTGATTTGACGGTAACATCAAGTGTTTCCAACATTGTCAGATGCTCAATACCGGAAAAACTTTCCGGGCAAAGAAAAAAGCAACCGGAAATTTCCAACCGCCGCAGGCCACAAAACGATCCTCGTGACAGGGGACCCAGACCGGTAATTGAAAGACCGCGTATTGAAAGCGATTCGAACTCCGGCAATGTCGCCAGGGCTGCAATGCCCTTTTCGGTGACTTTTTCACAGCCGCCGTTAAGTTCAACTTCAATTACCTTTCCTTCTTTTGCGAGAAACTCCAGCGTTTTATCTGTAATATGCCACCTTTCCAGTTTGTAAACCTTGAAAATTTCCCGGCGAAGGCGTATCAAAAAATCGAATCCTTCATCGGTTCGAAGGTGCTCCGGCAATGTGATGAACCTCATCGGCAACGAAGGCTTGGTAAACGGCTTAAGTCCTTGGAGCGTAATGTGATCACAACCGCTAAGGTCCAATGAATAATCAGCGGTGGTCTCGGAAAGGTATGACAGTCCTTTGTCCGTAAGCCAAGAACAATCTTTCAAGAGGAGCGTCCTCAAACACTTTAACTGAATGAGACATTTCAGACCGTCGTCGGTGAGTCGCGTGGTCTCGGACAAATCGCAGAACCGTGCCTGGGGACACTGCCGAACCAGTTCGGCGAGTTCTTCGTCGGTCGTCTCCTTGTCCACTTCAAGAAATGCTCTGCGGGCTGACGTTGCAGGGGTAAGACACGGCACGACCAAAAAACCAATTATCGCAAGAACGCCAAGGAATTCCACAAGCGTGACATGAAATGAATACCACGGGGCACGTTTTCGAATCATTTTACACCGGGGAAGATTGGCGGCCAAATGGTCCATTGCGGCAGCAGACAACGGTTTTCGCGGTACAAGACGAATGGCTTCAAGCTGCTCGAATTTTTCAAGGGTCGCAAGCGCCGCGTCGGTCAGGCAGGAGCAGGCAACCAGATCAATTCCACGCAAGTTCTTGAGTGAAAGCAAACAGGTTAAGTCGTCGTCTTTGCAATATTCATCCTTGATTTTCAGGCAGAACAGTTCCGTTCTCGCTTCCAAAAGGCGCATACGGAGTTCCGACATGGGAAGACAGGAAGTCTCGATCATCTCGTATTTTGAAAACACGTCTGTTTGTGAAGTTTTATTATTCATAAACACAGTATACTCTACATGGCCAGAATTTGCAAACATTTGTGTTTTTTTGGCGATTTTGGTCGGTAAATAATATATATTTTCATTTTCTGCCTTAGTTTCAAAAATTAGTCTCTTGATTTTTCTGTTTTCGTATGATAATATAACAGTAATGTCGGTGAGTTTACCACTGATTGATATACGCGCAATATTCATTTTGTGGTTTTTATCTTTTGTGCTGTTTATTACGAATAGAAATAACGGTCATTGATTTCTCTAAAACAAGGAGCCTGACGATGAAAAAAACGTTTGTTCAACCGGAGGGGGAAAGTAGACGCTCTGTGAATTATTTCCTCAAAACCCTCGCTTTTACTCTTGTAGAACTTCTGGTCGTGATCGCGATCATCGGTATTTTGATTGCGCTGCTACTGCCCGCCGTTCAGGCTGCCCGGGAAGCGGCGCGGCGCATGCAGTGCACGAATAATCTCAAGCAAATCGGATTGGGTATGCACAGCTATCATGATATTCACAACGTCTTTCCGCGAGGTACTATTGCGACCTGGAAAAGCTGCGCGACATCATCGTCCGTGAACGATGGCACGACCAATTGGCGTGTCTTCATCCTTCCGTTTATTGAGCAGCAGGCTCTGTATTCGTCACTGGACATGAGCGCGCCCTTTGTTTCCGGTCTGCTCAATAACGCCGGAGCACCCAACGCAATGTTAAAGAACCTGCTGATCAGTACCTATTTGTGCCCGTCTTATCCGATGGACCCGTTTTCCGATTTGAGTGGTATGCTGTATGGATCAGCCGAATATTACAATAGCGGACCGGTCATGGCGATCAACTATTCCGGTATTGCCGGGGCCTATCCCGACCCAGGTCCGTCGGCGTCTGAGTCTGGCCGAAGCGGAGGCTCGGCCGCCAATCCGGATATTTACATGACAACAGCCTGGGGAACCATTGCCAATACCGGTATGATGCTCATGAACGAGGCTTCGAGTGTTGCTTCCACGCTGGACGGAACGAGCAATACGCTCATGGTCGCGGAGCAGGGCAAAAAGAGTGAAGACACAGCGGGAAGAGCCGGATTCTCATTTTCGTGTTACGGCGGCGGCTGGCGAGGAGTGCGGTACGAACAAACGCTTCCCCAAGAGCCCCGGAGCATGACGGTTCGCCGATTCAATGAAGAAGGTTATACCTCTTTCAGAGTTTACGCGCCAAGTATTATAACAATTCAATACCGGATTAACGCAAAGCCGCTAACCGGGTATTGTATTTATATGTATCAAAACAACATGGTCATTAGTTCGGAACACGCTGGCGGAGCAAACAGCGTACTGGGCGATGGCTCGGTTCGCTTCCTGTCAGAGACCATGGA
>JAQVID010000061.1 GCA_028695865.1 Thermoguttaceae bacterium
GATTTAGACGCGGATCGTCCAAAAGCCGGAACAGAGTTTCCACGGCCACGCCTTTAGGGTCCGTTGTGCCATAAACAACGCGGTCCACTCTTGCTTGTACAATCGCACCGGCGCACATGGGACACGGTTCAAGCGTAACATAAAGCACTGTTTCTTCCATGCGCCATGAGGCGAAAAATTCGCTTGCCGCTTGGATAACAAGCATTTCGGCGTGAGCCGTTGCGTCCTTTTTTTGTTCTCGGCGATTGTGGTCCCGGGCAATGACCTGACCCCGATGGACAAGGACGGCTCCGACAGGAACCTCGTCTTCGTCGAACGCCGCGCGGGCTTCTTCCAAAGCCAGACGCATGAAATACTCGTCGCTGTTTTCTTGTTCGGAAGAGACCACAGGCATGAGTTTTATTCGTCCAAAACCTGAGCGACCAGGTCCAGATCGATATTTCGGAACTGAATACAATGGCCCAATTCAGTGGGGAGCACAAAGCAACGCTGCTTGCGTTCAGTTTTTTTGTCTTTTTCCATAAGCAGAATAAGGTCTTCGGCCGAGGCGGCATGGAGTTCCGGAATGTCTTTCATCGAAACAGGCATGTTCAGACTTTTATACAACTGTATTTGATGTTCAACAAATTCGTCGTCAATACCTTTGAATTCGGTGACACCATGCTTTGCAAGCAGGCACGACAGTTTGGCGGAATAAATGGACCCCAGGGCAACAGCGATACCATGTAAAACAGCGCCGTATCCGGCAGCCGCTTCCATCGCGTGAGCAAAAGTATGACCATAATTCAAAAGAGTACGCAGTCCAAGCGTTTCATACTCGTCTTTTTCAACGACATCCGCCTTGATTTGACAACATCGGGATATAACATGCTCAAGAGCCGTGGTACTGCGTCGCTTAATATCGACGACATGCGTCTCAAGGAAGTTGAAAAATTCGCGGTCAAGGGAAACACCATATTTGAGGACTTCACCCAGTCCGGCGCGGTATTGCAAATCGTCAAGAGTGGAAAGTGTTTCCGGGTCGATGGTTACGCCGACCGGCTGATGAAAGGCGCCCACCATGTTCTTTCCACCGGGAAGATTGATTGCCGTCTTGCCACCGACGGAACTGTCGACTTGAGCCAAAAGGGTCGTGGGGACCTGATAAAAGCGAATTCCCCGGGCAAACGTTGCGGCGACAAAACCGGCCAGGTCGCCGACCACCCCGCCGCCCAACGCGACGACCAACGACTTGCGATCAACCCGAAAGGCAGAAAATTTGTTCCAAATATTAAAGGCAACATCGTTGGATTTACTCGTTTCGCCCGCGGGGATCACGAAAAGATGATGACCGATTCCCTGAGCCAAAAGACTGTCCGATACGATGTTGGCATACAAGCGCTCGACATTCGAATCGGTAATGAGCACGACCTGTGACACGTCGTCAAGAGTCGCAATCCGCTGCCCCAGTCGCCGGATGAGCCCTGTTTCGATTTCTATCGGATAACTCCGATTACCTAATTGTACATCGACCATCGTCGCCATAAAGTCGGACCTTATGTTACTGTGCGTATTTGTCAGGGGTTTTCGGAATCGAGGCGATTCCCGGCTTCAGCCTTTGGGAACCAACTTCGACCATGACCATAACCGTGACCGTGACTATGACCATGAGAGAATCCTGCCGCCTGACTTACGGTTTTTCTCCTGGTACGTAACGTCATAGAATAATTATAACCTCAAGGCACCATGGTTGTCCAGTGATTCCCCCTAAAATAAGCTCGAAAAGCTTCTTTTTTTGCGTTTTTTTCCCGTTTTCCGATTAGTACGCTCCATTTTCGGCAATCGACATATTCCGAACAGCCCCATGGCCTTTCAGTAAAATCGGCCGGGATTGACGTTTGAAATCTCTCTCTTCCTGTATATAATAGAGAAAGTTGGAAATTTTTTGTTATAGAGTGCGACGTTAATGATATTAGTGTTGCAATGCGTATTACGACTTGTTGTATATCAATATACTTTTGATTTGAGGCCTGCTATGGTTCGCTATTGTCACTACAAGAACCTTGTTATTGGTTTGTTTTTCCTTTGCGGCGTAAGCATACTCACTTTGAATACGTCTCCGGCTTGGGGGCAAGACGGGCCTGTCCCTGTTCCGCGTTTCTACGTGGGATATGATATGCTGAATCAGGGCGATTTCCGTAACGCCACGCTCCATTATCAGAATCATGTTCAAACAGGGGTTCGTTTAGGAGCATCGCCCTGGATTGACTCCATTTGCTATTATGCCATGCTTGGCGAAACGTTCTATATGGCTGGTAATTATGAACGGGCACTGGAATGTTTCAATGCTTCGGCGACAATTTATTTGGCCTATCCCAATTGGCTTGCCCGAACTTCGCATCCGGTTGCTTATCAGGCTCGCCCGCGTACTCCTGCTCCTTGGGGAAGCGGTAATCGTCGGACCGGCATAGGCTTTTTCCCGGCCAACGCGTCTCTTTTGCTTGGCGACGCGTTGACCGAAGACCGTATACGGCAAGGGGGGGCCATGAACTCACTGCGTCAGATTCGGGTTGATCCGCTGGAAATACTTGGGTGTATGGCATTGACCATTCGGCGTCGGAACGAAATCATGGGGCCCATGGCGCAGCATGATCCGATGACACATCAGATACTGCGTGTTATGTCGACTCGTTCGGTTCCCCCCAACCACTGGTCTATTCCCTGGCTGGATGTTCTTTTTGGGATATCACTCAAAGGGGTGGGCAAGACGGCCGAGGCCCGCGATGTTTTGCTCAACAGTCTTTCGGTCGGAGGTCAGGCCGATCATAATCTGACGGCAGTCGGTCTGTTCGAACTGGGTGAAATCAGTATGGTAGAAGGCAAAGCACTGGAGGCTGCTTCGTATTATTTTGAATCGTCCATTTCGGCTTGGCACTTCTCCAATTACTTGCTCATCGAAGAATCGCTTCGGCATTACGCGGCAGCCAAACGGGTGGTGAACAAGCGGGACAAGGTTCCGGTTTTGTATCAGGCGTTCCAATGGAGCAAGACGCAGAAGAGTCTGTCCTTGCTTCAGATTTCGCTGGGAGAGGAAATTGCCGAGAACTTGATTATTGAGCGACAGTTTAAGATTGCGGGCAATGGTCTTCGCATGGTTGAACGCATGATGACCGATCGCACCGGACTTCGGACCAGTCGTTACGCTGACCGTTGGAATTATTTGAGCGCTTTGCTGTTTTACGCGGGGGGCCGCAGCAGTGATGGGGACATATCGCTTGGCAAAGTGATCGAAGGAATGAAAATTCGTTCGCCGTGGTATTTTCAGATTCGCCAACTCGATACCTTGGCGACAACGGGAGGTTTCACCTCGACGGGAGCGATCAATCCGCGGAGCGCTTCCGAGCTTTATACAGAACTGTACCGTGAGCCGACCGACGTTGATTGGCTTTATCAACCGATGGATTCGCTGGTGGTTCAATCGTCCATTCCGACCGGGGCGTTTGAGCGATGGTTCTTGCTGCTGCTTCAGCGAGACCTGAAAGATCAGGCATTCCTCGTTGCGGAACGTTTGAGACGCGAACGATTCTATGCCGGTCAGCCGTTTGGTGGGCGTCTTATTTCCCTGAGGTACTTGTTGACCTGTCCTGAAGGGTATTTGAGTGAAGATGCCAAACTGCGTCGGCATAATATTTATACCGAGTTTCCCGAGTTTGCGGCTCTGACAAAAAAGGCGGAAGAACTCACGGTGAAACTGCATACATTGCCTGTTGCTCCGAAAAAGGACGATGATATTCGCGTACGCAAAGAATTGGTGAACGAACTGGCGGCTGTGACGCTGCGTCAGGAATCGCAACTTCGATTCTTTACTGCCAGCCGTATTGGTGTACCAACGGTTTTTCCACCCCCGGTAACCTTACCGGAAATTCAGACCTATCTGGATAGCGATACATCCATTCTGGCATTCGTTGCCGCCGGGCCGTCCATGTATGGATTCATGATTACCAACGAAGCGATTGACGCCTGGCGTGTCGGACAGCTCGACCTGCTGCAAGAGGCCGTTGCGGTCTATTTAAAATCGTTGGGCTGTGTGGACGGAAGTCGTCAATACACCCTCAAGGAACTGGCCGAACTGAAATGGTCGGATCAAAGTCGCAAGCTCCTTGAGGTCTTGTTGGGCGACCGTTCCCGCGGGGGAATTCGTTTCTCTGTCGTCTTTAAACATTTGGTGGTCATACCGGATCATTCGTTTTGGTATTTGCCGTTTGAAACGCTTTCTGTGCCCGGGAAAGACAATGCCGCTTTGCCTCTTCTTCATGTCCCCAACTTGACGGTGCGTTATGCGGCGACAGCCGGACTGGCGATTCCCGGCAAGGCGGGACGGGCTGCCTTTGCCGATACTGTCGTCGTGCCCGGGACCATGTTTCCCCGTGCCTCGGAAGATATTCAAAAAGCCGCTCTCACCCGTTTAAGTGCCGCTGTTGACAAATTGGAGATCATTGATCCGCTTACGATTGGTGTTCCGTCGTCTTTACTGGCACCGCGAATTCAGCAACTGATTGTGTTTGACGAATTGGGTAAATCCAAAACGCCTGGAAGTTGGGCTCCTTTCGTTTCGTCCCCAGGGCAGGGAAACGAGCTTCCTTATTGGATAACGCTTCCTTGGGGGGCACCCAAGTTGATTGTCTTGCCCGGTCTGCGAACGCCTGCTGAAAACGCGATGAAACTTGGGGGGAACGGTTTTGAACTCTTTTCTTCCATTCTGGCCCTTCAATCGACCGATGCCGAAACGATCCTTCTTTCACGATGGCGAACCGGAGGGCGAACGTCGTATGATCTGGTCGAGAATTTTATGAAAAATGTCGTGAATACACCAGTCGATGAATCCTGGAAGAACGCGGTGGAGGCTGTTTGCCAAACAGAGATCGTTCCTGCGGAAGAACCGCGTCTGCGAAAGCCGGGGAAAAGCGACGTGATTCCCAAGGCGGACCATCCTTTCTTTTGGGGTGGTTTTATGCTGATTGATCGAGGCGAACCGCGTCCTGTGGATGAGACGGTTCCCGCTCCCGCTGAAGGTATGGCTCCGAAGGTTCCCGCGGAAGGCGGAAAAAGCGATGTGATGAAGGCAGGGGACGCGGCAGGCAAACAAGATACGGCAGGCAAACAAGATACGGCGGCACCATCGCAACAAGGAGACATGTCGCAGCAAGGAAACATGTCGCAGCAAGGCTCCGCGGATAAAGCGGACAAGAGCGACAAGACGGGCAAGAGCGGTACTCCGGCAAGTACGACAACGCCGAATGGCGGTGATATGTCCGAATCGACCGGAGTCAAGCTCAATGGTGATACGGCCAAAGACGGTTCGGGAGCATCGCAAGCCGGGCAGGCCGATTCTGATAAGGCGACCGGAAACAAACGCTACGGAAAGAAATCGCGAAAGGAAACAAGCAGAAGCAGAAGTACCCACACGAGCAAAAAATCCGGTTCCACATCGTCCCGCAACAAAAGCGGCAAGAACAAGGGGAACGGAACAGATACCACCGAAGCGGGTACTTCCTCGACAGGCAGTTCGCCCGCGTCTCAAAGTGATGATTCGGCCAAGCCCCGGGAATCAACCCGGCCCGGTGCTTCCAGTCCGCAGACTGCTTCCAGCCCGCAAACTCCTGCCAGTCCGCAGACTCCAGCCAGCGCAGGAGAGTCAAGAGACTCGCAAAGCAAAAAGGCCGATTCCAAGCCTGAGGCGGAAAAGAAGAACGACGCCAAAGAAAGCAAGGACGACAAGAGTACCAAGGACGACAAGAGTACCAAGGATGACAAGAGTACCAAGGAGAGCAAGGAAGGTAAAGACAAGAGCAAGCCAACAGCTTCCGGCGGTATGACAAACGAAGAACTTGACGAACAGGATAAAGCCGCAGACGATTTTTATTCCAAACGAAAGAAGTAATTCGTCCGCGGAGTGTTTGGGTCACGCTGGTTTGAGTATCGCGGCTTGACGCGGCCCGCGAAGGCCGCGAACACAAGGGGTTAGACGACCGGATTGGGGGTGACGTAACCTCTACCGGTCTTTAACGTTTTCCAACTCGAAATCGTCAAGATCGATCGTGGCCTTGAGTTTGCCGGCTCCATAGAAAACAATCCACTGAAGAGCGGACCACGTTTTATTCTGAAGCGGTAAATCGTCTGCCTGACCGACAACTTTGTTCGTCTGGCAGTCGGTGAGTGTAAAAGACCATTTGCGATTCGGGTTCGTGCCAAGAGGAACCCGCATGCAAACGGAGTACCACCGATCCGGTTCGAGCGAACAGAGATTGCGACCGCCGATCCGTGCCTGTTGGTCGGCAAAAGACATAGTAAAACCGTTGCGATACGGCGAAGCAGTGTCGCGTCCGTCAATATGAAACCGTGCGTCTTTCGACAGTCGCATTTTGAACGAACATCGCATAACGTTTTCGGTGTATGCCGGGTGAATATCAATACTCGGCAAGAACGCTTGAGGATAAAGAGCAAAATCGTTGAGTCGCAAAAAGCGATTGCCGTTTTCCTCGACGATCTCATGGGGAGGGCGAACCCGACTGTCGCCGCAGGCAAATTCCCACTGGAAGCGAAGCCAGCGATTCGGCGGCAACGTTGCCAGAGTTCCGGTCGTATCGCGGAGCTTATTGTCGTCAATCAGGAGTGACGGCCCGCACAGATACTGATATTTTTTGCCGGAAACATATTGACGCGCTTCAGTGTGAAACTTTGCTCCGGAGGTAAAACGCAGGTCATAGGAGACAGTCGCGTGATTGGCAAGCGGCTTGAACCGGTAAAAGCAATGCGGATTATACATGGCCTTGAATTCGGAGCTGTCGTTGAGTCGCAAAAACTTGTCGGTCCCTTCGGCGAGAAGTTCAAACGCGTTTGCGATATTCTCACCCGACGTGACCAGATTTTTCGCGGGAAGGGCGGCAAGTTTGTCGAACGATTCGTTCAGGGCAAAAGAGTTTTCGTTTTCCTTTTTAGGCGTGGGCGTCTCGACGATGGAAATATTGTCCAAATCAATTTTGGCCTGATTCGTCCCCATAGCACAAAAGCCGAGCCAGTCGCAATCGATCCAGGACGGGTACGGAAACACCATGTCTTTTTTATCGAGCAAAACCTTTTCGCACTGGCGCTGTGAGTTCAAGAGCATTACCTTGAGCGTCCAGAATTGTTTGACCGGTTGGGACAAACGGCCATGACCGAACGGATTGTCGCGAACGGTCTCGAAACGGTCGCTGATCTTAAGCGGGGGCGGATCGGGCGCGTCCAGAGCAAGGGTTACGGTGGGCATAGTGAACATGTTTGCCGGATCGCCCCAAACGGTTTTTGCTTCCGCTGTCAGACCGGCCTTACTGTAATCGAACGGAACAAAAATATCTTTCCACGCGGGATTTTGTCCGTTGAGCGGAGTACGGAAATGAAAATCGCCATGCTGCGGATCGACAAAGCCGGGATCGGCCAGTCGACTGCCCAAGTCGCTTCCTTGCTGTTGCCATTGAGCAAGTGTCTTGCCCAGGAAGAACTTTGCTTCTTTTTCTTCGTCGGTTTCGGCCTTGCCGGAAAACCAGTAAAGATTGTCTTTCAAAAGGAATCGTGTATTACTTGCCGCGAAACCTTTGCTAAGCAGCGGCCCTTGATCCCAAAGGATAATGTTATTGGCAATCGTAAACGAACGATGTGTTTCGTTTCGTGACCGGATGAGTTGACCATCAAGGCTGAGGGCGAGAATATTATTACGGAACACGTTGTCTTTTCCGTAATGCTGATGAATCGTTCCGGTATGAACGCGGTAGACCAGATTGTTCTCGAAGACAATGTTGGAAGAGCCTTCGTCCGTGTACAGCCCCCAACCGCCGCGACCATAGCGATTATAGGAATAGACGTCGTGAATGACGTTATTGGCTACGACCGTACCCGGCGAAATACCAAGAGAATAAAAGCCGCCCATGTCCGACAGAACGCCTTGGCCAATATCGTGAATGTGATTGAACTTGATCTTGTTGCCTGTTGCGGGACTGGGTGAGTAACCCCAAACCCAACCGGCAGAAATACCGGTGTAAAATCCGTCGCATATCTCGTTGTGAAGAATCTCGTTGTCGGCGGCATGACCAATCCAAATACCAATGGCACTTGCTTCGATTCGTCCGTAACCATGAATGATATTATCGATAACGCGAACGCGGCGGGTAATGAGTTCCGCTGCAAGATTATCGCCATTGAGATGAGTTCCAATGCGCATGCCCCCGCCTGCCATGTCGTCCATCCAGCACGATTGAACCAGGCACGACTGGCAAGCTCGATGAAACCAGATTGCGTAACCGCCGGTGTGCGAAATTTTACATTTTTGAAGTGTAATATTGCGAGCCGCTTCAACATAAATCGCGCTGGGCAAATTCGTCGCGGCCTGTCCCGAGGAAAGTCCTTCTGGCGGAAGCGTGAACGGGTCGCATGTGAAACGGATTCCTTCGATGGAAATATTTTGAACCAGTTTGGGAGAATCGGGGGAAAGCTTTTTGTCGAGCTTTATTCCGTCGACATCACCGACGATGCGCAAGAAGCCGGCATGGTCAAACGTTTTTGGTCCGTCCGGCGCGACGAATCGGGAAGTTTCAAGCGTTTCACCCGGTCGGGGAATGTATTCCAGAGTTCCATTGCGTGACAGCAGGAATTCGCCCGGGGCGTCGAGAGCTTCCGGTACCCCTTCGATTTCGTATCGCAACTTTCCGTTTCCCCAGTAGGAAAGAGTCCAGCGGGCATCTCCGGTCAGGAGAACCGTGTTTGTCTTGGCATCGTAGTTTTGAATGCGGTGCTTGGAAGAGGCCCAGGAATGAAAGAATCGAATTTGTACATCGTTAAGGGGGGAAGCGGCACCGGCCCGATTGGCAATCGTTTTAAACAGGTCAACATTTTCCGGACGGGGTTGAAAGGCGCGTCGCGATGTGGGAACTTCCTTGCCCGCGATCGGATCGAAAGCCGATTCGACTTCGCTTCCGATGTAATAATAAAACTGATTGGGCGATTTGGCCCGGGTAGCCCGCTCGTGATTGACATAGAGCTGATCGAACCACCAGGAGCCCGACGCGACTTCAGGGATGTGTGTGACGAAATGTCCCTTGGTATTTTTGGTCCAACCGGTAATCACGCGGCCTCGTGTGAAGACGACTTTGCCGGAAGCGACAATGGTCAAATTGCTGTCCGCCGGACCCAGTGTGACTGCATCGTCGAAAAAATAAGAACCCGGGTCGACGACCAGTTTCACGTTTTGAGCAGCTTTCGCGGGATTGGCCAATCGCCATTGACGTATTTCGTCAATCGCCTGTTGGAATGACTTTCCCGGCTGCAAACGAAACGTTTGAGCATCAGTTGCGAAAATCGAAGAAGTTTGAATCATTACAAGAGCAAGTGCAAGACCGAAAGCAAAAGAAAATAAACGCATAAAACGCATGGAACGCATAAAAACTCTCACTGAAATCAGAGGAAAAACTTTGGAAAACGCGAACACAGAATGGATAGCGAAATCGTCTGGCGATAACGAAAAACAAACGGGGGCACAAGACCCCCGTTGAACGATCAAGACCCAACGTTTTTTCTTTTTTTACGGTGTGATACTTTTTGCAAGTGACACGCCAGGCAAGAAACAAAGTCCGGGTCTCGTACGAATGGCAATCGTATCGCGATTAACGAACGACTTCGTGGTAAACATCACCCATTCCGGGGACGGCGACCTTGTAACGGCCTTTGGCATCGGGCAGGGTCGGCGGATTATCTTTCCAGGTGAATCCGGTCGGCTTGAGTTCGGGCAAAGCCATGACTTCTTCCCAGGTAACGCGTTTGCCTGTGTAGCAGGCCTGTCGTCCGAGAATGGCGAGCATGGTACTGATTGCCATGTAATGACCGTTATTGATGTACTGCTGACCACCACTGCGAATGGCGGCAAAGAGAGCTTCATGTTCCAGAACATACATGTTCGACGGAACTTTTTTCTGCTCATAAAGCACTTTTCCACTGTAATCGCACATCTTGGGAGCACCGCCAATGATATTGGAGGTTCCTTTGGTTCCGAAGAAGAAGTCGTCAGTTTGGTTGAAGCAACCGTTCTGTTGACGGCAATAGGAGAAAACCTTCTTGCCATTGGCATATTCGTAAACGACGGCCATTTCGTCATAGATATCGCCGTAAGCCGGTTGATCGGTACGAGCCATACGTCCACCAAGACCAT
>JAQVID010000062.1:0-2712 GCA_028695865.1 Thermoguttaceae bacterium
CATTTTGTTTTTTAAGCAATGCTCCCCGTTCACAGGGCGGGGAGATCTATTTGCTCGTTTTGATAGGGAATGTTGTTGCGAACCGCTCATTCCCTAATTGCGCTCGTTTCACTCGCTCCATATACGGGCTTGATGAATTTTCATCATATCCCAAATCAAGGTCCATGACGGCCAAAAAAAATACCAAACGCGATGATAGTTCATTTTGCGTGAAGTGCAATCCTAAAGTTAATACCAATGGGCGTTCTTGCCCGCGATCCGATGAAAAAAAAACGCCCCCCGGCCTTTTATAAGGAGTCCGGGGGACGTCTTTATTCATCGCGATTGGTTTGGCAGAGTATTACCAAACATCCACGCGTCCATACCTGTGACCGAAGTCAATAGCGTCGATCAATCGATTTGGTCGTCAATAACCCAGTCGTCGTTCTTGCCTGCGGTAAGCGGATTAGCGAAATCTTTGTCGGCAACACTCTGGAAGAAGAGGTGATTGAGACCACCGCCACGATACATAAAGTCTTTTTCGCCATCAGCAGTCGCGGCTCCGGTTAACGCCAAAACACCTTCGCGGTCATCTTCGGCAATCTTATCAAGAATCGCGCCAACGAGTGTTTCAACACCAGAGGCATTGTAATTACCATCGGCATAGAGCGAATCAACCAGATTTTCGAAATCGTTACCGGCCAGAATATCATCGCCGCTACCGCCATAGAGGTAATCCTTGCCTGCCATACCAAACAGGACACTACGGCCAGCACCACCATAGATATAATCGTTACCGGCACTTCCGACGATGAGATCGTCGCCACCTTCTCCATAGAAGAAGTTCTTGTTGTCCGTTCCGGTCGCAAGTGAGGCCAAAAGGACATCGCTGCCGTTACCAAGGTGAACAATATTGCCATCGGCTTTCTCGGTACCATTGTCACGGAGCGTAACCATATCGTTACCAGCAAGGGTATTGATAAAGTTTCTGCTTCCGGCGACAGAAACCAAGTCTGCGCCATTGCCACCGAGGATCGTATTATGATCACCGTTTACTACGATCATGTTATCGCCATCCTGAGCCATGTTGATGACGCAGTAATCGCCGTCGACGAAAATGTTGTCGTCGCTCTTGCCACCGAGGATCGTTTGATGATCGCCATCGACATTGACAACATTACTGGTTTCGCTTCGGGTAAGATTGATAATGTTGCGGGAACCCAAATATCCTGTGGCAGGATCAGCAATATCAACGAAGGTAATGCCCTGCTTGCCACTGATAACGGTATCAACAGCTTTGGAGCCAATGACCGTTTCAACGGTGAGATCGCCAGCAGCCAGCTTGAGCCGTCCGTTTTGACCGGCAACCATTTGATAAGTCGCGTTCAAATTGACGATTGCGCCAGTAACATCGGTTCGATCGTTGATCGTAACGGCTTTTGAGAAATCAAGAATGTCGTTGTCCGCAACGCCTTCTTCCGGTTGGGCAGCCAACCAGGTGTAGTAAGCGTTCATTTCGATAACGCGGAACGTATCGTTACCAGCTTCCGTATTGACCAGAACCTGCTTCATACCGGAGAAGACCATGTTTGCGGTGTCGTTAATCTGAATCGAACCACTGCCAAGGACATCGTGATTGTCAAGAATCGTACCTGTTCCACTGACGTGATCGACGGTAACGACATCATCGTCCGCGGACCCGGAAACAACGAGTGTATCGCGGCGGACATAGTAATTTTTCTGGCCACCACCAAAGACGTTGATGTTTTCGAAGTACTCGCGAGCGGAGTCGGCGATAATGAAGTTTTCTTTCGCGTTCTGGGCACCGATAATTGTCGGCAGATTAGTGGTCTGAACATTGGACGAACCAATAACGACACCCTCTTTGGCGTTCTTGGCATAACCGGTAAGTGTGACAACTTCGCCGGAAACACTCAAAACATAGGTCGTGAAATTATATGTCGACAGGTCCCAAACCGGATCGACGTATTCTGTCTTGCCCGTGCCTTCACCCAGGAGCGTTTCACCGTAGCCTTCGGCACTCGGAATGGCATATACCTGGAACGTGTACTCCGTACCGGGATTCAAGTCGCCAACGGTAACCGTATCAGAAGCGGCACCCTCGACAGGAACCGATTGAACAAGTTCACCATCGGGATCGAAAACGTCAACCTTATAACCGGAAACCAAATCCTGATCTTCTTCGGCAATGGGTGTCCAATCGACGACGATCGAATCTGCTGTCGGTTCGTCTGTAGCGACTTCTTCGTCGGCAGGAACAGGAATCGCCTTGAGCGTTGTCGCGTTTGCATCGGCTGTGACGTCAAGGTAACCATCCTTAGAGGCCGTGACCGTGAAGTAGTAGGTCGTTGCGTTATCAATGTCAGCATAGACTGAATCATCAAATACGACTGTCATCTCGCCTTCTTCGGGCGTCATGGTTCCAACCACAATTGTCCTGTCAACATCAGAGTAAGCTGTTACCGAATACGCTGTATCTTCAGGAATTTCATAATCTTCTGCAAAGGACCACGAAACATCAATTGATTTCAGTGTGGTCGCTGTTGCGGCGGCTTCAGCAGTCAACTCGCCAAAAACGGCAAGCGTTGCCGCTTCGGCATCGGCTGTGGCATCAGCGTAACCGTCCTTAGAGGCCGTGACCGTGAAGTAATACGGCGTATTGTCCGCAATAGCATCGTAGGCATCAGCATTGAATACGACGGACGTTTCGCC
>JAQVID010000062.1:2812-10176 GCA_028695865.1 Thermoguttaceae bacterium
TGTCGCGGGCGTCATCACGCTTCCAACTTGAGTTGTTCTCTCTGCGTCAGAGTAAGCCGTTACCGAATACGTTGTTCCTTCAGGAATCACATAACCCAATGCAAAGGACCACGAAACATCAATCGATTTCGCTGTGTTCTCTGTTGCGGCGGCTGTGGAACTCAACGCACCAAAGACGTTAAGCGTTGTCGCTTCGGCATCGGCAGTGGCATTAACGTAACCGGTATTGCTGGCCGTGACCGTGAAGTAATACGTCGCATTGTCAGCGATGTCCGTATAGATTGTATTATCAAATACGACGGACGTTTCGCCTGTCGCGGGCGTCATCACGCTTCCAACTTGAGTTGTTCTCTCTGCGTCAGAGTAAGCCGTTACCGAATACGTTGTTCCTTCAGGAATCACATAACCCAATGCAAAGGACCACGAAACATCAATCGATCTCGCCGTATTCGGTGTTGCGGCGGCTGTGGCATTCAACTCGCCCAATTTGTACAGCGGAATCGCGGCCTTTACGGCAGGATCAACAGTAAGGGTATTCGTAGTGGTTCCTTCTGCTGCCATGACACGGATCGGAGTCGGATTGACTGCGTCAGCCGGAAGCGTTTCAACTGTATTAAGCACCAAACCCGTAGTCGTAAGATTCAGGGTTTCTTCTCCAATGGTCACCTCTAAGTTATTCGCACCCACGGCCCAAGTTTTGCCCGTGAATGCGAATTCATAGTAATAGTCGGTATTTACATCGCCGTCAAGGCCTCCTGCTTCAGTGCCATCTGCCGTTTTCGTCAAACCAGTGTAATCAGCAAAAACACCGCTGTTAAAGAAAACGCGAACAGTGAGGTCTTCTATCGCGCTTTCCCCTTCAGCCAATGTATATCCCACCTTGGCTGTCGCGTTGTCCAACGTCAAGTTCGTCGCATCGTAAGCCGCGGCGGTATCCCAATTGACGGCGCTAAGGAGTTGACGCTCCTCCAAACTCTCAAGCTTAAGACCACGACGCGTAAGCCCCTTCGAATTATTGGACGCTCCAAAAATTCTTTCCCAAAAACTCTTTTTTCCCATAATGAAATGGCCCTTTCTTAAAAAATGAAACATGTTTCCGCGTTTGAAATTCGTTATTCTCCGGTATCGTCATCAATCTTCGTTTCGTCGTCCGCCGGTGAGTTTCAACGGACGATAACACATTCTTTTTTCCTTAACGAAAATAACTCTCCCGATTTTAATGCCGGAACGGATTGAGAAAACGTATCCCAAACGCAATTCAAATTGTTTAATGTAACACAAAACTAGCTGCTTATATACTTACAGATTTCACGAACAGTTTCGAATTACAATTTCAGCTTTCATTTGCATGGCAAACTTACATCGCGTTCGATGCCTTTTCGCTCATCTACCATAAATAAGATACACGCAAAATAAAAAATTTTCAAGTACCAAGTTGAAAATTTTACCATTTTATCTATTATATCCAAAATTTTTACTAATTTTGCGGAAAAAAATGCCCGATATACCAGTTTCTGAATAATGCACATTCCCGTTTTATCACTTTTATTATAATTTCTTCGCGCCTTTATCTAGTTTTACTTCCTTGCGTCAACCGCCAGCGGGCACGTTCGCCTGCAACTCCGCGTTCCAAACATCGGCTCCTACAGGGTGGCGTGATCTATTTGCTCGTTTTGATACGATAGTCAAGCCCGTAATGGAGGTCGCTTGCGACCGTAATTAGGGAATGTTGTTACGAACCGCTCTGGCCCTAATTGCGCTCGTTTCACTCGCTCCATATACGGGCTTGATGAATCTTCAGCATGCGCAAACAAGGTCCATGACGACCAAAAAGCCCGTATAGAAATGTGTCACGCAAAGCCGCAAACGGCCGGTAACTCCAAAAAATCCCAACCGCGTGCGCGGTTTCCGCATGGTAAATATAAACATGAATCGCCAGCCGTACCCTTCACGCCCTGGCCGCCGCGTTCCAAACATCGGCTCCTACAGGGTGGTGTGATCTATTTGTTCGTTTTGATACGATAGTCAAGCCCGTAATGGAGGTCGCTTGCGACCGTAATTAGGGAATGTTGTTACGAACCGCTCTGGCCCTAATTGCGCTCGTTTCACTCGCTCCATATACGGGCTTGATGAATTTTCAGCATGCGCAAACAAGGTCCATGACGACCAATCAAGGCCGTTTTTTTCGTAAGTCAGGATTAAAAGAACGGGTTGAGTGTGTCAGGAACGTTCTCGATAATTTGCCGGGAGAATTCAATTAACTTGACAGTGATCCATGGAAAGAGCCACGCGGCGGCCAGGGCCATGGCGATCATTTTAAGAATAATCGCCGTGGTCTGCTCCTGAATTTGGGTTAACGCCTGAAACAGTCCGACCGCCAATCCCACGATCACGCCGACCAGCAAAATCGGCATACTGACCATGAGTGCCAAATAAAGAGCGCTTTGACTCAGAACAACCATTGTGTCTCCGTCCATGGCTAGCCTCCCACGTACCAAACAAAGCTGTCGAGCAGCATTTTGACAATGAGTGTCCAACCATCCATCATGACAAACAACATCAGCTTGAACGGAAGCGAAACCACGACGGGCGGCAACATCATCATTCCCATGGAAACCATCACTCCGGCAACCACAAGGTCAATGACAATGAACGGTATGAATATCTGAAATCCAATGAGAAACGCCGTTTTCAGTTCGCTCAACATGAATGCCGGAAGTAATGCGGGCCACGGAACTTCGTCGTAAAATTCGGGCGATTTCGCGTTGGGGAGGTATCGCATGAAGAGCCAAATATCGTTCGTATTACCGCAACGTTCTATCTGCTTGACCATAAACGTTCGTACCGGTCGTTCTCCTTTTTGAAACGCCGTTTCCGCTGTAATCTGCTGACGGGAATAGGGAACAATCGATTCTTCATATACTTCATTCCACACCGGGAACATGATCAGCAGCGTCAAAAAAATCGACAACGCGGTAAGAACCTGATTGGGCGGAAGCTGTCCTGTGCCTAACGCCTGACGAAGAATCGACAGCACGGTAATGATTCGGACAAACGACGTCGTCATCATAAGAATCGCGGGCGCCAGCGAAAGAATCGTTAAGGTCAAGACCATTTTAAGCGTGTTCACGATTCCGGTTTCACTGGTTAACAAATCCCCCCTTTTGAGCAGTTCTTCCGGGCCGGGAAGTTGGGACGGCAGGCCGGACAACGCGCCTTGAATCGACTTGTCGTCAGAAGTTTTTTGCTCCGTGCGGTTCGGAAGGGTGGGTGATGAGGCCAAAGGTCGTGACGCCTCGGCAGGCGACGGCTTCGCCCCGGCTGTCGATTTGTTTTCTCCTTGAACCATCGCTTCGCCGGAAACATTGCTTGCCGATACTCCGGTAACAGGCGTACCGATTCCCGCGTGTGAACTATTCGTATTGCCAGCCGGCGCCGCTGTCGATTCGGCTGCAGCGGAGTGGTTTGATTCGGTTTGCGGGGAGGCTTGAGCCGCGCCGCTTTCCGGGCGAGGAAGCTCCGACGGTAAATCGCTTGAACGCAATCGTCCCTTGGCCGGATCACTCGAAAGCGATGGAGGCGATGGAAACGACGATGTGGGATTGCCTGAAAGCGTTGCCGACTGCGCCAAGACCACCGAAGAAACATGGAGCAGCGCAAACAAGACCACGGTCAATACAAATCGCCAGGCGGAATAAATTGAAGTTCGTGATATCCAAGTCATTGGCTTGGGCCTCCGTGACGTAGTGCCGGTTGACCTCCTGATTTCAGCAACGTCAAGAGCTCGGCAACTTCGTCTTCGTTTTCGACTTCGCAAACCAACGATGTTTCGTCTCCGCAGACGGAAACGAGAAGGAGTTTTTTGCCAAATCGGAGTAAATAAAGACGACTTCGTGAGGTGAGCGGAAATTGCCCCAAACACTGGAGTACCGAATTCGGCAAAATCACACTTTGGCCCGGAACGATCTTTTTCATTCCCCAGGCGATAAGCAGGAAAACGCCCAAAACAAGAATCAGACTTCCGAACATGGTGACAAGCGATCCCCAAAAAGTCTTGGGGGCTTTCGCGGCGGACTTGCCGGAAGACGTCTCCTGTTTCGCCAGCGGAATACGGGCAGGAGCGTTTGTGCTTGCGCTTGTCGCCTGCTTGTTGTTACCGTCGTTTTGCACGGCGGGTGCGTATTGTGTAACCCTATCGCCCTGGGGAACGGTACCGGCTTGAGCGACTCTTGGTGCTTGTGCCGGCAAGCCGGGAGGGGTATTCGTTGCATAAGTTGAATTTGGCGATGGCAAGACCGGCGAATACGAGGTATTCCCTTGTGATACAACACCTGTACCGGCGGTTTGTCCAGTAAAAACAGGCGTTTGGGGCAATCGTTCTGAAGTGGACGAGGCTTTCGGGGCGGCAAGCTCATCCGGGCGAAAGAAGCCCGACTCCTGACTTTGCGCCGCTGCGGTCATCACAACAACATATATAAACAGTATACACGCCGTCAATGAAAAGCTCTTGGTAAGCAAGCGGTAAATTTGGGGCATCTTGGCCATTGTTTGTTATTTGCTTTGTAAATAAATTGTCGCTTCGTTTAACAACATGAGTTGGACTACATAAAACGGGGCATTATAGTTTATTCTTTTGTTTTGCTCAACCCCAATTTTCCAAGCAGGTCTGACGGACTGACCGATATTTTGCCGGGACATGGAAGGTGAATACACGTCATGCGTTCCCTGGACAGACAATAAGGTTCTTTTCCACTGTTTTCCACCGAAAATTAGCGATTTTCCTGTCGCGAAAAACTTTACTTCTTGCTTTCAGCTTTGTATAATTGGACAATGTGTCATGAGAGCCGACAACGATCAGGCCACGGCTGACACCGCAACCGCCCCGAGTACTTACGGTCGGGCAAACATTTGTCTTGAAACAGATGTTCAGGAACCGCAAACGGAACAGGGGCAGGAAGCATTTTCAGTGGGCACGAACAAAAAAGAGTGTGGACACCGGTTTCCACCAGGGAATCGGCGACTGGATAAAGAGTTCATTATAAAAATCTTGAGCTTGAATCACAAATTCAACCCAAGACTGTCCAAAAATGAAAAAGGATTTTGAGTTGTGAAACATTCTGTGTTTCTCCCGATCCCTTTTTCACACAGAAAGGAATTTGCATGAAAAAAATTTGTTGTTTCGGTATGTTATACCTGCTGTTGGGTATGGTCATGCTTACCGCAAAGGCTGACGAGGCCAAATTGCCCGACCAAAAGATTATCGATCAGGTTAAGCAGGGTAAACTCGACAAGGCACCTGTGTCCGCGTGGGGATTCGATCCGGTTGATTCGACCAGCCAATTTCAGGCGGCAATCAATTCGGGCGTCAAGACACTCATTGTGGACCGGCAGAGCACTCCCTGGATTGTCAAACCGCTTACACTCAAAAGCAATCTTGAACTGGTTTTTGAGGAAGGGTGCGAAGTTCAAGCGAAGAAAGGGGAATTTCACAGGGTTTCCGATTGTCTGTTCTCGCTCCAGATAGTCGACAACGTTGTTATGCGTGGACTTGGCCAGGGTGCCGTTCTTCGCATGTGGAAAGCCGATTACCATACCGACGCTTATAAAAAATCGGAATGGCGGCATGGTATCAGCATTTTGAGTTCGTCGAATATCAGAATCGAAAACCTTTCAATTATCGATTCCGGAGGCGATGGAATCTACCTGGGTGTCAGAAAACGTTCTGTTCATAACGAACATATCGTGATTAAAAACGTCGTCTGCGACGGCAATAACCGACAGGGTATCAGTGTGATCGACGCGGTCGATATGCTCATCGAAGACACGATCATGAAAAACACCTGGGGAACCGCGCCGCAAGCCGGTATTGACTTCGAACCCAATCACGAATCTGAAGCTGTTCGCGGTTGCGTTATGCGAAACTGCGTTTGCGAAAACAATAAAGGAAGCGGTTACGATTTTTATTTACCCAATCTTTCAACGTGTTCCGGACCGCTGGAAATCACGCTTGAAAATTGTGCTTCGCGCAATAACGAACACTCCAGCATTGCCATGACCATTCCCAACGGGCCTACCAAAACAATGCAAGGTTTCGTCAAATTCAAAAATTGCGTTTTTGAAAATGATTTGGGTGGAATCATGCTGCAAGGCTTTTCCACGGAAGGGGCAAAGATATCCTTTGAGAATACGCAAATGGTCTGGAACATGAAGAATCGCGAAAACGCCAAGCCGTCCGCGTCCAAACACGCTCCGATTACGTTGCAGGCTCGCGCCGACAATTCTGATCAGGCCGGTAATATCGACTTCGGCAACTTCTCGCTGGAATACGATACGGACGCGCCTGCGGTTCTCTTCAATGACAACGCCATGAGTGGGTTGGGCCTGAAAAAAGTTTGCGGTCATTTCGCGATCAAGAATGCCGGAAAGACATCGACTCTCGTTCTTGACGACGCGTGGTGCGCCAAAAATTATCCGGTTACCATGACCCGTCATATGAAGATTTCCGACGTGACCAAAATGCAATTCCAGCCGCTTGACAAGCAGGCTTCCCGGAATGCGGCCGACTCCAAAAAGACGCCTTCGCTTCTCCGTATTCGTCATAACGCAACCTGGCTGTGCTACGCTGAAAAGGGCGAAACCGTCAATATCTCTTTTCGCATGCTGCCGGTAGGACGCAGCGATCCGGCTGAGCAACCGATTGAAGTAATCGCTCCAGACGGAAAGAAATTCAAACGATTCAAGATGAACCCAACCTTCAAGGCTGACACGGATATTTCCTGGAAAGCACCTGCAACCGGAATGTACCGGATCATTACCAGTACCGGGTCGCATTCCAGTTCCGTGACCAAGAGCAATGTCGCCATTGCCGGTCAAGGTTTTCCGTCCTTTACGCTGGTTAGTTCGCGTGGAAAATTTTTCTTCCATGTACCTGAAGGAACAAAAGAGTTCGGCGTGAAGATCGTTGGCTGCGGCGATGAACGCGTCAAGGTCATCTTGTCCGACCCGTCCGGTAAAGAAGTGTGGAATCAGGACAATATTTCGTCCGTCGCCGCTTATTTTTCGGAAGAGGGCAAGGCCCCGGCCGCCGGTATCTGGACGATTGAATTCGCCCGACCAGCACAAGGAGTTTTGGAAGATTTCTACGTAAGTCTGTTGGGGGTTCCGTCTGTATTGAGCAGTTGCCCGAAACAGGTTTTGACGGAAAAGAAATAAACTTCTGTTTTTCTCTCATCAAAACGGACGGAAATATTGGTTCCCGTCCGTTGATTTATTCATTGCTTTTTGCCCGCGACGCGTGCCGTCATCGCTTCATTCGGTCCTGATAACGGCGGCTTGCTTCCCGAAGGGTTTGACGCTCATTTTCC